>JACQDI010000545.1 GCA_016201195.1 Acidobacteriota bacterium
AAACCCCAGCCAGCCCGATCGACCTTAGCGCCGGCGACGTCATAGATTTTCATTATAAGCCCCGCAGGATTACCCGTTCGTCCCGCGGGCCACAGGTCACCAGCTATTGGCCTACCTCACAAACCACGGGAAGTGGCGCACGAAATGGTAGCCGAACCAGCGGTGCAGCACGTAGAGCATCCCGCCGATCAGCGCCGCCGCCCACACCAGGTAGCCCAGCACCTTACCCCAGGGGAACTTGCGTTTCTCGCGCCTCAGCTCCAGGATGTAGCCGGCGCCGATGCCCACGAAGAACAGCAGGCACATGGGCAGCGCGAACAGCACCATGTTGAACACGTCCGGCGTGGGGGTGACGATGGCCGCGATGATGAAGATGACCAGGATCGCGTAGCGGATGTGACGCATCAGGAAGCCCGGCGTCATCACCCGGATCAGCATCAGGAAGAACATCAGCACCGGCAGCTCGAACACCACCCCCACGCCGAGCATCACGTTGACGAAGATGCCGAAATACTCGTCGACCGACACCAGCGGCCGCACGTGGTTGCCGATCCCCAGGCCGAGCAGGAACACCAGGGCGAAGCGGAACACCACGAAATAAGCGAAGCAGCCGCCGAGCACGAACAACCCGGCCGTGCAGATGACGAACGGCGCCGCCCAGCGCCGCTCTTTCCTGTACAATCCGGGCGCGATGAAGGCCCACAACTGGTAGAGCAGCCACGGAGAGGCCAGAAAGATGGACGAGAGGAACGGCAGCTTGATCCAGACGATGTTGAAGTATTCGAGCGGGGCGATTTGCGCCAGCTCGGGCGGGTTGACCTTGAGCTGCTCCAGGGCGTAGACCGCCGGCCGCGACACCACGTCCCACAGCCTGTTGGCGAAGGTCAGCGAGAGGGCAAAGGCAACCCCCAGGCCGCCGATGGCGTAGAGCAGGCGCCGGCGCAGCTCGGCGAGGTGCTCGAAGAAGGACATGCGGACCATGCCCTCTTCATCCTCGTCCGGCTCCTCCCCGTCGCCCGATCCCCCGCCGCCGGAGGGAGGGGCCGGTGGCGGCGTGCTCACCGGCGGCATTTCTTCCACGGGGGTCGCGGTGGCCGTGGCCAGCGCGGTGGACGGCGAGGCGCTCTGCGACGAAGTGTAGCCCTCCCCGTAATCCGCGTAGGGATCGTCGTAGTATTCGTAGGCCGGAGCAGCCGTCGTCTCGGGCTTCGCCGCCGGCGCCGGGGACGGACTTTCCGCAGGCGAGCTTTCCGCAGGCGAACTGTCCGCAGACGAGCTTTCCGGGGACAAACCGTCCCCCTCAGCCGCAGGGGCCGTTGGTTTTTCTTCCTGTGAAGCCATCTAGCTCTTTACTTCGCTTCCTGGCGCCGTTTTTTCCGGACTGGCCCCGGGAGTCGGGGCTGGGTTGTTTTCAGCGGCCTGAGGTGCGGATGCGCTGGATGTGGTTTCTGGGGAGTAGCTGTAGTCGTCGTACGGATAGTCGTACGTGGAGGGCGTGTAGCTGCTGGTGACCTCCTTGACTGACTCGTTCTCCCGTTCCATAGCGTGCATTTCCCGATCGAAGGTGCTCCTCAATTCGTTGGAGGCGCGGCGGAACTCAGCCATCCCCTTGCCGATAGCGCGGCCCACTTCCGGCAGCTTCTTCGGCCCCAAGATCAACAGCGCCAGCACGAAAATGAAGATCATCTCGGGTACGCCAAGCGGACCCATCTTGTCTTCCTCCTACGCTATCGGATCATGCGTAATTATCTAAGATGATAGCGAGGAACCTGTGGAACCGTCAAGTCAAGGAGGAGGAGTTGCGGAGGGTCGGGAGGGGTGCGCGACAGGAATGTGGACTGTTTGGCGAGCCTCGCCCAACCGCAAGAGTCTGAGCGTATTGGCTACGCTCCGGCAGTTCTGAGGCCCGCGCGGCGATTCGTCACCCCGCTGTGTCGCAGCGTGCCTTTCAACGCTACGCCGTTGGACCCTGGCGCGGCTGGCGGGACCTATCGGTTCGCGCCGGCGTCAAGGCCTGTTCGACGACAGAGATGAACCGTTGCCGGTGAATGCGAGAGGTTCCTCGTGGAGACGTTTCGATGAGGCGTTGGGGGAGCGCCGCCAGCCGAGAGAGATTCCGCCCCCAGCTTGACTGGCATGTCGAACTGATGTCTAATCGCGGGCGTTACCGCGGCGAGTGCGCGGGTCTCTGGGAGGTCGAGCGCAATGGACAACTCCCCCGGATATCATCGGTCTCCGTTGGGCACAAGGATGTCAAGACGACGATGGTCTACACGCACGTGTTGAATCGCGGCGGGCTGGGGGTGCACAGCCCGCTGGACCGGCTGCGCAAGCCGATGTCGGTAGAGACCGGGGGTTTTAGGCTGACCGAGCGGCCGGCCCGAGGCTCCGGAGGAGGGCGGTTGAATGGAGCGAAAGTTGTTAGCAGTTAAAGAGTTGCAGCGGCGAGTGGCTGGGCGACGGTTTCGCCGTAGGCTGAGCGTGGGGGTTCTTACGCTGGTCAAGAGAACATGATTAGGCAGCGGCAAATTGGGAGAAAGGAGAGAAGGTGTCCGAGACCAACAAGAATACGATTCGCACTGTCCGGGAAGAAGCACTGAGCAAGAGAAATCTAGACCTACTCGACGGGCTTTATGCGGACGACTACGTGTACCACGGGCCACCGCTACTTGGTGAGTTGCGAGGGCCCACAGCGTTCAAGGAATTGGCGAAAGGGTTCGTAGAAGCGGTCACTGACCTTCGGGAAGTAGTGGAAGATCAACTTGCGGAAGGGAACAAGGTAGTCACGCGACTTTCGGGCAGTGGTCGACACACTGGCGAACTCATGGGCGCAGCACCGACCGGCAAGGACCTCAAGTTGACGGCAATCGTGATCAGCCGCTTCGAGAATGGCAAGATTGCCGAGGAATGGGTGGAATTTGACGGTCTCAGCTTTCTCCAGCAACTGGGCTTGGTGCCGGAACTGCCTTAAAGCCGCGCGGCACGCAGCCTAACAACCAGGCGTTGCACCGGACGCGCCAAAAGGCGGCGCGCCGGTGAACGCCCAACCGTTAGACGGACGGAGGTGGCCTGCCACCGGTACAATGGAGCAGGATGCATTTTGAGATCCTCGGCGAAATCTCCGAGATGGAGGTTATGGCTACGGGCCCCGGCATCCGAAGACTCAAGTTTTTGCGAAAACGATACGGTGGTCGGCGCTGGCGCAAACTGAAGGGTATCGCGACAGTTCGCCTGCCCGGCGGCTCGATTCGGTGGGCCGAAGTGCACTGGTACGAAGCCCACGGGGTTGGGCGGAAGGGTTGGAAGATCAAACGGTTCTTGGACTGACGACATGAAAGGTGAGAAACCACGATCGAAGTTCGTGCTGTGTATCCGCAACGACGGCTCAGACGATTTGGAACCCCGAAAGGTCTATCAGGTTCTTCCTGACCGGGCGGCCGTGCGAGAGGGCTATATACGAGTGATCGACGAATCGGGGGAAGACTATCTCTATCCGGCTGAATACTTCGCGCCGGTGAGGTTGCCGGCAGCTATCACACAGCAATTGGTGTCGCTGGTGTCGCCGTCTAACCGGGCGCCGCAGACGGCGGCCAAGAGCGGGCCGCGCTTGAGTCGTTAGACATGCACCCGACCGCCCACAAACCGGGCGGCGGGTGATGCCCCAGTCGTAAGACGGCCGACCCATCGTTTTCTTCCTCCTACGCTATCGGGTGCGTAATTACCAAAATGATAGCGAGGAAGCCGGGCCAGCCTCAACTGGGGGGAATACAGAAGACAGAAGACCCCCGGCTCCGCCCCGGGGCCGGGCCTTCTGTCGGCGATTCTGTATTCTGTCTTCTGGTAGTGCGATAAGCGCACTACCCGGTTCGGTCGCGCCCCGGGCGGAAAGCGCCCAACATGATGTAATCAGCCGTACTGAGTCGGCTTCCGCCGAGGCGATGAACCTTGTTTGTTTGAGCTGTGGGAAGAGTGTCGGGGAAGAGGTCGCAGACCCCTCTGGAGCCGCCGGAGGCCCACAGCTTCCTTGATCTTTATAGGGCAGCGACTTAGCATGGGCAGCGTGACCCATAACAAGTCTGTAGAGTTCTTTGAAACCCAGTTCCAACGGCAGATTCGAGGGCAGGACTACGCGCTGAACCCATTCGAGACCCTGGCGCTTGACTACCTCACGGGCACGGTCCTCGATCTTGGCTGTGGGCTTGGCAACCTGAGCCTGGAGGCAGGACGACGAGGCCACCGCGTCGTGGCCGTCGATGCCAGCCCCACTGCTATCGCCCGCATCAACGCCCAGGCGCAGCAGGAAGGGCTTCCAGTACAAGCCATCCAGGCAGACGTCGAGAGTTGGACCATCGACCAGTCGTACGACACTGTCGTGGCCATCGGGTTGCTCATGTTTTTCCGTCGCGAGCGTGCCCTGGAGCTGCTGCGCGCCATCCAGGAGCACGTCCATCCCGGTGGCCGCGCCATAGTCAACGTGCTCACTGAGGGCACCACCTACATGGGCATGTTCCAGCCGGACAACTACTACCTGTTCCCAGACCACGAGCTCGAAGAGCGGTTTGGCGGTTGGACGATCCTGTTATCGCGCCACGGGACGTTTCCTGCCCCGGAGGGGACGCGCAAGGAGTTCTCGACAGTGGTCGCGGAGAGGCCGAGTCAGACGTCCTGAGGGCCCCCTTGCGCCTGCCTTCTGTCTTCGTCTCCTGCGCTATACTGGAACCGTTGGTGGAGGTGTCGCTTTGCCTGCTTCCCTAAGACGCCGGGCGCCGTTGCTGGCTGCGCTGACCATCCTGGCCTGCTCCTTGCTGGGCGGCCTCTACGGCCCAAGGGTGCGGGCGGCGGCCGCGCCGGGAGAGGACGACCTTCGCCAGAGTATCCGCAGCTTCGCCAGCGTCTTCCACCTGGTCGAGGAAAACTACGCCGAGCGGGTCAGCGCCGACTCAGCCATCTATAGCGGGGCCATCCCCGGGATGCTGCGTAAGCTTGACCCCCATTCCCAATTCTTTGACCCCGAGCAATTCAACGCCCTGCGCGATGAGCAAAAGGGCCACTACGCCGGGGTCGGAATGCTGGTTGGCCAGCGCAACCGCAAAACCGTGGTCAACTACCCGTTCCCCAAAACCCCGGCCTACCGGGCGGGAATCCGGCCGGGCGACGTGATCATCAAGGTCGACGGCGAATCCACCGAAAACCTCGGGGTTAACGACGTGGCCAAGCGCCTGCGCGGCGAAAAGGGAACCACGGTGAGCATCACCATCGAGCGCGAGGGCCACGACAAGCCCCTGGAATTTACCGTCGTGCGGGACGACATCCCCCGCAAGAGTGTTCCCTCCGCCTTTTTCCTCAAGCCCGGCGTCGGCTACGTCAAGGTTGAAGGCTTCAACGAAACCACCGGCAAGGAACTCTCCGACGCCCTCAAAAACCTCAACGAAGCGACGCTGCGCGGCCTGGTCCTGGACCTGCGGGAGAACCGCGGCGGCCTGTTGAGCGAGGGCGTGGCCGTCTCGGAAAAGTTCCTGCGCAAGGGCCAGACCATCGTTTCCCACCACGGGCGCGCCTCGGCGGAGAAGCCCTACAAAGCCCAGCGCGGCAACGGCGGGCGCAATTACCCGATGGTGGTGATGGTGGATTGCGGATCGGCCTCGGCCGCCGAGATCGTGGCCGGCGCCTTGCAGGACCACGACCGGGCGCTCATCGTCGGCACCCCAACCTTCGGCAAAGGCCTGGTGCAAACCGTCTATCCGCTCAATCACAACGCCGGCCTGGCCTTGACCACGGCCAAGTATTACACCCCCAGCGGGCGGCTGATCCAGCGGCCCTACAACAACATCTCGCTCTACGAGTACTATTCCGATCCCTGCCGCGACACCCACCGCACCCCGAAACTGGAGGTCAAAATGACGGACAGCGGCCGGCCGGTCTACGGCGGCGACGGCATCACCCCGGACGTGCGCTTCAACACCCAGCGCAACGACAAGTTCCAGAACGAGATGATCCGGCGTTTCGCCTTCTTCAGCTACGCCCAGCACTTCTTCACCACCCACGAAAAGCTTCCGCCCAAATGGGAGCCCGACGAGACGACCATCGAGGACTTCCGGCAATTCCTCTACAAGGAGAAAATCCCCTTCGTCGAGGCCGATTTCGCTCGAAACCTGGATTTCGTCAAGCGCTACCTGAAGCGCGAAATCTACATCTCCGGCTACGATCTGGACGAAGGCCTCAAGGTCTACGCGGAAACCGACCCCGACGTCCAGTCAGCGGTGGATTTGCTCCCCAAGGCCCGCGCCCTGGTCGAAGAAGCCCAGAAGCTGATCGCGCAACGCAGCGGCCAATAGAACCGAGAAAGCCATAGAGACACAGAGGGCGCAGAGCAACCCGAAATTCTCTGTGTCCGCTGTGCCTCTGTGGCGTTCTGGTTTTGCTATAATGATCGGAACGGCACTTATTGTCGCCGGGGGGTTTACGTGCTTTACTCCGCCAAGCGCCGCGCGCTGTTATTTGCTTTCCTTACGATCCTGACCTGTGCTGTTTTCGGAGGGCTGCTGGGCCCGCGGGCACGGGCTGCCGCTCAACCGGAGGACGACCTGCGGCAGAGCATCAAAGCTTTCGCTGGGGCCTTCCACCTGATCGAAGAAAACTACGCCGACCCCGTCAACGCGGATACGGCTATCTACAACGGCGCGATCCCCGGCATGCTCCACAAGCTGGACCCGCACTCGCAGTTTTTTGATCCCGAGCAGTTCAGCGGACTACGGGAAGAGCAGGAGGGCCGTTACGCGGGCGTGGGCATGCAAGTGGCCACGCGCAACCGCAAGACGATCGTGATCTCCCCGTTCCCGAACACGCCGGCTTTTCGAGCCGGCATCCGGCCGGGCGACACGATCCTGAAAGTGGACGGCGAATCGACCGCCGGCCTGAACACCACCGAAGTGGCCAAGCGCCTGCGCGGCGAAAAAGGGACCACCGTGCAGATCACCCTGGAGCGCGAGGGCCGGCCGGGGCCGTTCGAGGTCAGCGTGGTGCGCGATGAGATCCCGCGCAAGAGCGTGTCCACCGCCTTCTTCGTCAAGCCGGAGATCGGCTACATCAAAGTCGACACCTTCAGCGAGACCACCGGGAAGGAAGTGACCACCCAGCTCCGGAACCTGGAGGAATCGGGCATTCGCGGCCTGGTGCTCGACCTGCGGGATAATCGCGGCGGCCTGCTGAGCGAGGGCGTGGCGGTGGCCGACAAGTTCCTGCGCAAGGGCCAGACCATCGTTTCCCACCACGGCCGGGCCTCGGCCGAAAAGCCCTACCGCGCCCAGCGCGGCAACGGCGGCCGCAACTATCCCATGGTGGTGATGGTCAACTGCGAGTCTGCCTCGGCGGCCGAGATCGTGGCCGGCGCCTTGCAGGACCACGACCGCGCCCTGATCGTCGGCTCCAGCACCTTCGGCAAGGGCCTGGTGCAGACCGAATACCCGCTCAACCAGAGTTCCGGCCTGCTCCTCACCACCGCCCGGTACTACACGCCCAGCGGCCGGCTCATCCAGCGGTCGTACAACAACATTTCTCTGTACGACTACTACTCGGACCCCTGCCGGGACCAGCATCGCACGCCGAAACTCGAGCTCAAGCTCACCGACAGCCGGCGGACCGTCTACGGCGGCGACGGAATTACCCCCGACGTCCGCTTCCCCGCCCACACCCCCGACCGCTTCCAGAACGAATTGCTGGTCCGCCGGCTGGCCTTCCTGGCTTACGCGCACCATTACTTCGCCAGCCACGAGAGCCTGCCCCCGAAGTGGGAACCCGACGCGGCCACCCTGAACGACTTCCGGCAGTTTCTCTACAGCGAGAAAATCAGCTTCACCGAGCCGGACTTCACCCGCAACCTGGATTTCATCAAGCGCAACCTGAAGCGCGAGATCTATGTGTATGCCTACGACCAGGATGAGGGCGAAAAGGTCCGCGCCGAAACCGATCCCGACGTGCAAGCCGCCCTGGAACTGCTGCCCAAGGCCCAGCAACTCACCGAACAGGCCTCCAGACTGATGGCCCAGCGCACCGGCCGGTAGTCTGCACCCTACTTCACGGCACCACATGCTGGCGGATGTAATCCTCCGTCCGCCGCGAAGATCCCGGTCCGATGTAGTGGAACGCTTCGGCGTACTCCACGCCGTACTTCCGTCCTAATTCCCGGTTGCGCGCCAGCAAGAACTCCTTGATGTAAGCGCGGTCCGCGGTCGCATCGTCGTCCACCAGCAGCGGCAGGCGCTGGTTCTTCTTGGCCAGTTCATCCCGGAGCTGGGATCCGTGATGCCCGCCCGGCCCCTTGGCCTGGTTGGCGCGGTTGGCCTCCACCTTCTTGTCCACCACGGCGCTGATGTCGACCACGCGGGTGATCTCCGGACGCCGCGCAAAATAGTATTTGTCGCGGACCGCGTACGGGCGCAGCCCGGCCGCGAACTGCTCCGGATAATCGTGGTCCCGGCCGGCCATCCAGCACGCCGCCTCCACGCCGCGGGCGATCATGTAGTGATCGGGATTCTCCTCGTCATGCGCCCAGGGGTCCCAACAGACAACCGTATCTACCTTCAACAAACGGATGAGAAAGATCAGGCGGCACTGCAACTCGTTCTGGGAGACGTCGCCCATGCGGTGGTTGCTGTAGTTCAGATTGAAGACCCGTTGGAGACCCAGAGCGCGAGCCACCTGGTCATTGTCGCGCTCGTTGCCGAGCACGTTATCGCCGATGGTGCCGGGGGTCCCGAGGCCCGGGGCGTCGCCCATGTCATCGTTGGTGGCGCGGATGAGGTAGCCGGTGTATCCTTCCTGGACGAGCTTGGCCACCGTGCCCGCGCGGCGGATAGGGGGATGTCATCGGAATGCGCCTGGATCGCCGCCAGCACCTTGCCCTTGTGAGGCGTGCCCGCTGCCGCTCGCTCGAAGAAGACGCCGCC
>JACQDI010000546.1 GCA_016201195.1 Acidobacteriota bacterium
AGGCGGCGGTAATAGTAGACCAGATACATGGACGCCGGGGTGGAGACTAACACCGACAGGAGAAACCAGAGCAGATAACTCATAGGCCCCGTTAGGTGGCGACGCCCCCAGTCTGCATCGGGCGCAGCAGGTGGTTGAGAATTTCCACCGGAATGCGGTTCACGGCAGCGTACTTCTCGAAGTAGATGGCGCGGATCAGGGCGTCGATCGTTTCGGGGCTGGGTAGTTCCCTGCCCTCGGCGAGGCGATACATCAACTGCATGGGGACGGGGGCAACGCCATCCACGGGGGGCTGGAGGTAGGGTTGCGGAAGGAGCGAAGCGCCGCAGCGCTCGAAGAAGGCAACGCGTCGGGCCCGCGCGTCCGGGTCGCCGGCCCGGGGGTCGGAAGGCGGATCGACCTCCCAGACCATTCCGAGGGGCTCGAAACCGCGGCCGCGGAGACGGCCGGCGGAGGTGCGCCACGTGTAGTCGAGGAGCGCGCCGCCCAACCCGCGATCACGGTGGGTGCGGTCGATGGCGAGGTAGACCAGGAACACGGCAGAGGGCTTGAGGAGCAGATGCGTGGTGGCCAGCCCGACGGTGCCGGTCTCGAAACGCGCGCGAAAGGCCAGCCCGACGCCGCTACGCAGGCTGTCCTGGATGACTTCGGGGGGCTCGCGCTCACTCACGGGGAACGACTCTTGGTAGATCCGCCACCATGCCAGGTCGCCAGAGAGTTCTTCCGCCCCGGGACAGTCGAATTGGGGCATGGAGTGATGGTAGCACATGGGGCATCGGTGATCGCCAGCACAATAGGAAGGGTCCTTGACGCCGCCCCCTGATTCAAACCACAATGTTTTTGAGAGCAACGATGCAACGCTTGACAAGATCCTGCATCCAATCTGTGCTGGTCTGCAGCCTGGTTCTGGCATCCCCGCTGGCGGCTCAAAAGCGGGTCAGCAGCGAAAAGAAGACCTCGCCCGAGCTGGGAGATAAGCCCAATTCGGTGCTGAAGATCGAAAACCTAAAGGGAACCCTCAAGAGCGTGGACCTGCAAAAACGAACGGTCACAGTCAGCCATTCCGACGGGGAGATGGTGTTGAGTTTCCCCACCGCCGCCGGGCGGGAGAAAATCACGCTTTCCAAGAAGGTGGCCGCCGCGATGGGAAAAAAATCGCTGCACCTGGAGGAAATTCGAGCAGGAAGCCGGGTAAAAGTGGCATACTATCCTGCACTTGGGGCCATAATGGAGATAACGGTCGAGGAGTTGGCTCGGTGAGGAGAGTACGGCCATGAACAGATCCGCCCGCATGGTGCGGGTATTGGTGTGGTTGCTGGTTTTGAGCCTGGCTGGGACAGGCCAACTGAGCGCGGGGCGGACCGTGGCTGTGGGCGACATCCACGGGGCCTACGACCAGTTCGTTTCCATCCTCCAGACCGCCGGGTTGATCGACAAGGACAAGAACTGGACCGGCGGAAAAACCGTTCTGGTGCAGACCGGGGACGTGCTGGACCGCGGCCCGCAGTCGCGCAACGCGCTGGACCTGATCATGGACCTCACCGAAAAGGCCGCCCGCCAGGAGGGCGAGGTCCGGTCGCTGCTCGGCAACCACGAAACCATGGTCATGATGGGGGACCTGCGCTACGTCCCTCTGGAGGAATACAGCAACTTCGCCACTGCGGACTCGGAACAAGTCCGCCAGGCGGAGTTCGAGAACTACGCCAAGTTCAAAAAGCAGCGCGCGTCGAAGCTGCGCCAGCCGGCGCCGGCGTGGACCGAGACGGACAAGAAAGCCTGGCTGGCGGCGCATCCGCCGGGATACTTCGAGTTCCGGCAAGCCTTCGCGCCCAAAGGCAAGTACGGCGCCTGGCTGCGGAACCGCGACGCGGTCACCCAGGTGGGGGAGGTCATCTTCCTGCACGGTGGCCTGAGCCCGGCCTCGCCCCTCAAGAGCATCAAAGAAATCAACGACCGAGTGCACAGGGAGATCGCCCAGCTCGACGACATCTGGGCCCAACTCGCCAAGCGCAACGTCATCTGGCAGTACATGAACATGGAGGAGGCGCGGGCGGAGGCCAGAGCCGAGTTCGCGGCCATACAGAGCGGCGGCGACAACGGGGCCGCGTCGCTGGTACAAGCGTTCCTGAACCTGGGAACGCTGAACATCGTCTTGCCCGACGGCCCGCTCTGGTACCGGGGTTACGCGCAGGAGCCGGACACGGAGTTTACGCCCAAGCTCGACCAGGTTTTGAAGAAGTTCAAGATCCGCCACGTGGTGGTCGGCCACACCGTCTCCACTTCCAGGCGTATCACGCCGCGGTACGACGGCCGCGTGTTCATGATCGACACCGGGATGCTGGCCTATTTCCAGGGCCGGCCGTCGGCGCTCGAGATCAACGACGGTCACTTCAAAGCGTTCTACGTCGGCGAGGATCCCAAGCCGCTGATGGCCAACGCAGACGGCAAGTGGCAGTGACTTTCTCCTATGTCTGGCGTTCCCGTCGGTGACCTGCCCTGGGTCCACATCCCCGACCCCGATTCGCCGGAGCTGGACGAGATTGCCCGCCAGGAAAACTTCCACGAGCTGGACGTCGAGGACTGCCGCCATCACCGCCAGATCGCCAAGCGGACCGAGCATGACAACTACACCTTCCTGGTGGCCAAGGCCCTGCTATTCAACCGGGAGGACCTGAGCCTCCGCTTTGAGGACTTCAACATCTTCATCAAGGCGGACCACATCGTCACCGTGCCGGAGGGCAAGAACGAGGTGCTCGGGAGGGCCAGCGGGCGCCTCGCCGGCGCGGCGCGGCCGGTCGCGGTTCCAAAGCTGGTCTACACCATTCTCGATGTAGTGGTGGATGAGTACCTGCCGGCGCTCTACCGCATCGGCGAGGAGATCGACGACATCGAGGACGCCGTGCTCGAGAACCCCGCCCCGCAGAGCCTGCAGCGCATCTTTCACCTGCGGCGGATGCTGATCGAGTTCCGCCGCAACACCATCATGATGCGCGACCTGCTGTCGAACTTCGTGCGCAACCAGGAAGACCGCCCGGACCCCCTGTATCTTTACTATCGGGACATCTACGAGCACCTCATCCGCACTATCGACCTGACGGAGACCTATCGCGACCTGCTCACCGGGGCGCTGGATATCTACCTCTCGGCGGTCGCCAACCGCACCAACGAGGTGATGAAGATTCTCACCATTTACGGCACCATCGCCATCCCCATGCTGGTCATCACCAGTGTATACGGGATGAACGTGAAGATTCCGGGCGAGCAGGGGGCCTACGCTTTCTGGCTCGTGCTGGGCCTGATGGGGATCAGCACACTCGCCGTGCTGTGGTATTTCCGCCGCAAGCAGTGGTGGTGAGTGAGACGATGCTCTTGACGCCGGCTCGAAACGCGTGGTAGGTTGAACCCGCACATCATCGTGAAGACGGAGCCCTTATGCGCTCAACCAAGTTTCTGAGATCTGCCGCGGCCCTGGGGCTGCTGGCTTGGGCTGCGGCCGCCGACGACCCGGCCAAGCTGAGCCTGACCGAGAAAGAGGCTTTCCTGCTCAACGCCAAGATCGTGAGCCAGCACAACCTTGCCAAGGGTGTCACCAACTCACGGCAGGCCACCCTGGACGACGGCAAGATGAAGCACGACGCCCACATCCAGACTATCGAAATCAGCAAAAGCTCCTATCAGACGCAGCGGGGCACGGAGCTGAATTTTCGCGACAGTTTCAAGTACAACATGGGCGCCTACGAGCTGGCGAAGCTCCTCGAACTGGACATGGTGCCGCCGTCGGTGGAGCGCAAGGTCGGCGGACAGGCGGCGGCGGTCACCTGGTGGGTGGACAACAAGAAGTTCGACGAGCTGGAGCGGATGAAGCAGAATGTCCAGCCACCTGACCCGGACGCCTGGAACAAGCAGATGTACGTAGTTCGCGTCTTTGACCAGTTGATCTACAACACCGACCGCAATCTGGGCAACCTGGTGATCACCAACGACTGGCAGATCTGGATGATCGACCACACCCGAGCTTTCCGGATGCAGAAGGCGCTGGAGAATCCGAAAAACCTGGTGCAGTGCGATCGGAAGCTGCTGGCCAAGCTGAAGGAGCTGGACAAGAACACGCTGAAGCAGCGCCTCGGGAAGTA
>JACQDI010000579.1 GCA_016201195.1 Acidobacteriota bacterium
ACACGAGGCGCGCCGGTGTGGAATCATCGTAGCGGAAGGTGCGCGGATTGGGCTCGGCCGGCGGTCCATACGCGAGGTCGCGCCCGTTCTCACACTGGCAGTGCAGCTCATCGTGGCTGAAGTGATGCGTGGTATAAGCGCGGCCCCGCTCCAGCAAAACCACCGACAGCCCGGCCTCGGCCAGCTCTTTGGCCATCACGCCTCCGCCGGCGCCCGACCCCACGACCACGGCATTTACTTTTCGGTTGGCCATTACCCTTTGAAGCCGATCATCTTCCACGATACGGAATTGCGATTGCCGCCATACTTGGGATCGCCGTAATAGCCCTCCATGGTGTGCTGGCGGACCAGGGCGAAAAACTCGCCCCCCTTGCCCGGATCCTTTTCGAGCTGCTGAAGAAGGGCCAACTGCTGCTCCCAGTTCAGGTCCGTATAGGCGCTCCCATGCTTAGCACGACTCACCTTGTCCACCAGAGCCAGACCTTGGTTGTAATCCTTGCGGAATCGGCGCAGTTCACCGGCCAACGAGCCATCAATGTAGTAGAGCACGCCAGCCTCTTTCGCCCCGGGGTAGTCGTCGGCGGGAATGATTTGCTCGCAAATCCCCGCGAGCGTGCGGGCCTGGTCAACCGTGAAGATCCGGCACCCCGGCGCAAGCGGCCGATTCGGGCGCCCCTGCGCCCAGACCCGGCCGAGCGAAGCGAGTACCGCTTGGAGAAAGGTGCGTCTTACCGGGTTCATGAGGGCTACCAGTATACCGAATTAAGAAATTAAGAGATTAAGGAATTGAGGAAGGAACACCGGCGCCGTCAACGGAGCCGTGCCGTCAACGGAACCGAGCCCCTGTGCGAAGATCCGCGCTATAATTGCCGCCATGACAACCTGCACCCGCCGCCAGATTCTGGCCGCCTCCGCGATGGCCCCGCTGGCCCGCGTGCTTCGCGCCGCCACCTTGTCGCAGATCCGCCTCGGCGTCACCACCGACGAGATCGACGAGGACGTGCTGACCGCCATCCGCTTCCTGCGCCGCTTCGGACTGTCCTACGCCGAGGTGCGCAATATCTGGGGCAAGTACAACACCTCCCAGCCGCTCGAGAAGATCCGCGAGGCGCAGGCCTTGTTCCAGGAGCACGGCATCCGTGTGTCCATCCTGGGGACAGCTTTTTTAAAGATTCCTCTGCCGCCCGACACCCCCGAGGGGCGCCGGAGGCTCGACGAGGAGTGGAAACTGCTCGACGGCGCCATGGAGCGGGCGAAGATCCTCGGCACGGACAAGATCCGTGTCTTCGCCTTCACCTACCGCGAGGGTGAATCTCCCGACGCCAATGCCAATTCCCGAATCTACGAACTGGTCCGCGAAGCCGCGCGCCGGGCCAAAGCCCGCAACTTCCGCTTGGCCTGCGAAAACGTCGGCGGCAGCTACGTTTCGACCGGCGCCCAGGCGGCGAAGCTGCTGAAAGCAGTTGCCGACGCTAACTTCGGCCTCACCTGGGATCCTAACAACGCCGGCGCTTCCGGCGAGCGCGCCTTTCCCGATGGCTACCGCCTGCTCGATCCGGCGCGCATCTTCCACGTGCATCTCCGCGATTACCGCCACAAGCCGGACGGCAAGGCCGAGTGGTGCGCGGTCGGCGAAGGAGAGTTCAACAACCTGGGCCAGCTCCGGACGCTTCTAAAAGACGGCTACAAGGAAACCTTCACCCTGGAAACCCACTACCGCAGCCCGAAAGGCAAAGCGCGTGCCAGCGAAACCTCGTTGACTGCCTTGCTGAAAGTGATCGAGCAGGTATAGAGCAGAAGACAGAATACACCTGCCGCTCGTCCCCTGGACGTACAACCAAAGTCCTAAGGCCAAACCCTGGCGGAAAACCAGTGTTGTCTCCATGACTAGAGTACCAGTGCTCCATTGAAGACCAGCGGGCAGATCCGTCAATAATACGGAATGGCGCCCCACTGCCGGCCCTGGCTGGCTCGTATAAGCATTTGGGCGGTTGCGGTTTGTCTGCCATTCCCAGCATCGGCGGAGCCCTTGTACAATCTGGCGGTCTCCTGCCTGCTCCACCGTTTTTCGTTCGACATGCTGCCCCCCTGGTCGCACATCTGGTTGCTTCGCGCGCCTTTGCTCCTCGGCGCCGTTCTTCTAGTCCGCGCCTACTGGCGCCGGCGCCTGAGACTGTACCTGGAGCAGCAGCGGCAGCTCGAGTTGGCGGTCGAGCAAAGGACCTGCGAGTTGCACCTGGAAAAGGAAAAATACCGCGCCATCGTCGATACGACCAAGGAGTGGATCTGGGCCACCGACCAGGCTGGCCGCATCTCCTACAGCAACCCGGCGGCACAGGCGATGCTCGGCTATTCGGCTGAGGAGCTCACGGGCCAGGACCGGCTCGCCTTCGTCCACCACGAGGACCGCCGGGCCCTCGAGCACATGCTGCCGGGCCTGGTCGCCGATAAGTGCGGCTGGACGGGCCTGGTCCTGCGCTGGCGGCACAAGAACGGCCGCTACCTGTATCTCGAAAGCAACGCCGTTCCCGTCCTCGACGGCGCCGGAACGGTGACCGGCTATCGCGGCGCCGACCGGGACATCACCGAGCGGAAACAGGCCGAGGAGGCGTTACGCGAGAGCGAAAAGCGTTACAAGCTGGCCGTCAACGGCGCCAACGACGGGCTGTGGGACTGGAACTTGCAGACCGGCGAAGTCTACTACTCGCCCCGCTGGAAATCCATGCTCGGATACGAAGAAGCCGAAATCGGTTCCAGACCCGATGAATGGTTTTCCCGTGTTCACCCGGAAGACCTGGGCCGGCTGAAGATGGAGATCGGCGTCCACCTGGAAGGGCAGAACCAGAACTTCCAGCACGAGCACCGCATGTGCCACAAGGACGGCAGCTACCGCTGGATGCTCAGCCGCGGGCTGGCCGTGCTGGATGACAGCGGCAACCCCTTGCGCATGGCCGGCTCCCAGGCCGATATCACCGCGCGGAAGCAAGCCGAGGAGCGGCTGCTGCATGATGCGTTCCACGACGAGCTGACCGGCCTGCCCAACCGCAACCTGTTCCTGGAACGCCTGGAGCGCGCGGCGATCCGCGCCCAGCGCCGCGACAACTATCAGTTCGCCGTACTGTTCCTCGACCTGGACCGCTTCAAGGTCATCAACGACAGCCTGGGCCACCTGGTCGGTGACCAGTTGCTGGTCGGCATCGCCCGGCGCCTGCAGGAGTGTCTGCGCCTGGGCGACACCGTGGCCCGCGTCGGTGGTGACGAGTTCGTGATCCTGCTCGACGAGCTACAGGCCGTCCACGACGCCACCCAGCTCGCCGAGCGCATCCAGCGCGAGTTCAGCCGGCCCTTCAACCTGGGCGGCCACGAGGTGTTCACCAGCGCCAGCATCGGCATTGCCTTGAACAACACCAGCTACGAAAGGCCGGAGGACATACTGCGCGACGCCGACACCGTCATGTACCGGGCCAAGGCGCTGGGCAAGGCGCGCCACGAGGTGTTTCACTCCGGCCTCCACGCACACGCCGTCGAGCGCATGCGCCTGGAGACCGACCTGCGAAAGGCCCTCGACCGGCAGGAGTTTCTGCTCTATTACCAACCCATCGTCGCGCGGGTCACCGGCGAAATCTCCAGCCTGGAAGCGCTGCTGCGCTGGAAACACCCCGAGCGCGGCCTGATCATGCCCTCGCAGTTCATCCCGGTGGCCGAAGAGACGGGGATGATCCTGCCCCTGGGCGAATGGGCCCTCCGCACCGCCTGCGCCCAGAACAAGGCCTGGCAGGAGGCCGGGTTTGCCCACGTGCGCGTGGCGGTCAACCTCTCCGGGCGCCAGTTCAAGCAACCCGACTTCCCGCAAATGATCGCGCGCACCCTGGAAGAAACGGGCCTCCAGCCGCAGCACCTGGAGCTGGAGCTGACTGAAAGCATCGTGCTGAATTACGCGCCGAGCACCCTGAAGACCCTCGAGCAGTTGAGCGCCATGGGCATCCGCATCTCCATCGACGACTTCGGCACCGGCTATTCCTCGCTGCGCTACCTGCACCAGTTCCCCATCAGCGCGCTCAAAATCGACCACTCCTTCATCAGCGACATCATTGCCAACCCGGACGGGGCGGCCATCGCCAAAGCCATCATTGAGTTGGGCCACAGCCTCAAGCTGAGCGTGGTTGCCGAAGGCGTGGAAACCGAGGAGCAACTGGATTTCCTCAGCCGGCACCAGTGCGATGAGATGCAGGGTTATGTCTTCGGCCACCCGGCCCCACCCGAAAAGACCACCAAGCTGCTGGAGGGAAGGCTGTTTCTGGCGCCGTTCTCCGGCGCTGCCCGCCGTGCACCACTCTATATACTTAGATAGTTCTCATCACTATGAGCCAGGCAACGCGGAGCCGCGCCCTTGTTTTCATTCGCCTTGATTGGCGGCCATCAATTTCCTTCACACTTCGGGTCCTGCGCTACCCGCTGACCACGGCCCGAATCACCTTGCCCCCGAAGTCGGTCAGCTTCTCGTGCCGGCCATTGTGCAGGTACCACAGCCGGTTCTGGTCGAGACCCAGCAGGTGCAGCAGCGTGGCGTGGAAATCCCGTATGTGGCAGCGCTCGCCCACCGCCCGCACGCCCAGCTCGTCGGTCTCGCCGATCACCTGGCCGCCCCGGACGCCGCCGCCGGCGAACCACATGGTGAAGCCGTGCGGGTTGTGGTCGCGCCCGTTGCCGCTCTGGGTCATCGGCAGGCGGCCGAATTCGCTGCCCCAGACGACCAGCGTCGAGTCCAGCAGCCCGCGCTGCTTGAGGTCCCGGAGCAGCGCGGCGATCGGCTGGTCGGTTAGCGAGCACATCTTCTCGTGGTTGGCCACCAGGTGGCTGTGGGCGTCCCACTGCATGCTGATCGGTCCGCCGCCCGAGTAAACCTGGACAAAACGCACCCCGCGCTCCACCATCCGCCGGGCCAGCAGCAGCCGCGTGCCGAACTCGGCGCAGTGCTTCTGATCCAGGCCGTACATCCGCCGGGTCGCCTCGCTTTCCTTGGAAACATCCACCGCTTCCGGGGCGTGGCTCTGCATCCGAAACGCCAGCTCGTAGGAGCTGATAC
>JACQDI010000580.1 GCA_016201195.1 Acidobacteriota bacterium
CCCCCGGTGGGACCGCTGCACATCGCTCGGCGCAACGATCCCTTCGGGCGTTGAGCCTCCGGCCGGGGGCCGGCTGCGGCCCAGGGGGCCCCCATACGTGACTTGCCGGGGCGATTGCTCTCAGAACTTCCCCGTGTCCACGTACTTCTGCGCGAGCACCGCCCACCAGTCCAGGGCTAAGCCCTGCGTTACATACTTATAGGACATCCAGCCATATCCGTTGACGCCCCACCCGGCGCCCCAGGAATTGCGGATCAGCAGGGCGCCCTTATCCGGGCCAATCATTCGATTGTCGTCGTACCCCGCGGCGACGATGGCGTGCCCGCCGCGCAGATGGCTGCTCGGAGACGGAAATGCGACGTCGCCCTGCGCTGACGGATGGTCGAACTCCTCGTAAACGGGAAATCCGAACATGCTCGGAAAACCAGCGGCCAGATAGGTCCGGATGTTGTCCAGCACCTGCTGGAGCGTCGCGCCGGCCGGATCCAGCCGCAGGTAGCGGAGCGCCTGAAAACTCGACGCGAAGGCGTAGCAGAACGCTGTGGGTTCCACATCGAACCGCGTATTGGTCGCTGCCGGCCTGCCATCGTAAGGCCAGTACTGCTCGGGAGGCGCTCCGAACACCGCCAGCGCGCCCATGGCCGAGCGGAGATACGCGCCCGTGTCCCCGGTCCATCCCAGCAGGTTCCGGGTGACCTTGTAGATAAACAGCCGCGAGGCGTCCAGGTGCTTGTTCATTGCCTTGCGTTCCATGTATTCCACCAGGGCGACCGCTGCGTTGGCCGTGCAGGAGCCGAGGCTCTCCTGGTTCTCAATGGGCGAGAAGTGAGATCGCAGGTCCACCAGGGGAGCCAGGGCCGGCGCTGCGGCCGCCGCCGCCCCGCCTCCGCCGCCCCGCCTGGCCGTCACCGCCGGCCCCGCCGCCCGATCCCGCAAGTGGGTCTTGGCCAGCAAGGGCGCGATCTCTGGATGGGTTTCGGTGTAGTCCTTTACGCTGGGGATATCAGGGAGCCAACCGAGGCCATACGTTACATCGTCTGGCATGGTGAATCCTCCTTCGCTATTTAGTGATTTGAAGGCTCGAATTGTTACAGCCTATTTTGCGGTTTATTTTGGAAGTTTTCGGACATGTGATGGATTTAACCTCGATTTCCTTCGCACCACAGCGTCCAGGCTCCAGGGTCCCGGGCCGGTGGAGGAGAGGTATAAGGGGTGGGGTCATGAACGAAATTGACAACTGGTATCCAGTAACGGCTTCAACGAGAAAATGCGCTTTCTTCTTCCGGCGAGGACGCTGATCAGAACTGCAGCCGCATCGATAGCTGGATGAAACGCGGCAAGTTCGACTGGATCACCGCGCCGGCGAGCCGCCCGAACAAGCCGTTGTTGACATCGGTGATCGGGCCGTTGAAGAACTGCGGCGTGTTCGTGGCATTCAGGAAGTCGGTGCGGAACTGCCACAGCACCCTCTCGGTCAGATGGGTATTCTTCAGGATCGTGACATCCAGATTGTCGATTCCCGGTCTGCGAATCCACGTGATCCGATTCGACCACGTCTGCAACTGGAATGACTGCCGGACGGTCCAGGCCGGAGACTCGCCTTGGTTGCATCCCCGCGTTGCGCCATTCAGCAATAGGGTGCATGTATTAAACCACCGATCGCGGCTTGGACTATCCAGGCGCGGACTCACGCCGGTCGGCACCGTGTTGGATCCCAACTCGATCGGCCAACCCTGCTGAATGCGGGCGATCGCACTGACCTGCCAGCCGCTGATGACGTGGCGGAACGCCGCGGGAGTATCCGATCCCAACCGCCTGCCCCGGCCGAACGGCAGCTCATAGACTCCGTTGAGCTGCAGGTTGTTGGGGATGTCCCACTGGGCCGGCAAGCGGATGAGGCTCGTGTCCTGGGCATTGGCAAAGGTCCTATGCTCGAACGTTCTGGAATAGGTGTAAGCCGCCGAGAAGTTCAGGCCGGCGCCCAAGCGGCGGTAGACCAGAACCTGCAAGCCGTCGTAGCGGGAGTCGCCGATCGATCGGAACAACTGGGTGATACCCGTAAATTGAATGAACGGGCGCAACAGTTGTTGCTGCTGCACAGTCGCTCCGTTGAGGCCCGTATTGGGAATCCGTCCTGCCAGAGGGTTGGTGACATTCCGGGTGAGTTCGGCCGCTCCCAAGGCGATTGCCGACAGCGGGATTTCATTGATCGGCTGGTTGACTTGAAGCCGCCGCAACCGGTTTCCAACGTAACCAACCGATAGCATCATCTGGCCCGGGATCTCCCTTTGGATTTCGAAGGAGAACTGGTGAGTGAGCGGGATGTTCCGCTCCGGATCGTTGACGTTGAAACCCTGGCCGAGAAATGTCGCCAGACCCAGCGTGTTCCCGACCGGCTTCAGGAGCCCGCCCGGGAACGGGTTCGTCAGTGTGTTCTCCGGGACCCCGGTGCGAATCGCGGTGACCATGTCGGTACGCTGACTGAAACCGGGCGCGCTACCCGGATCGTCGAAGCTCTGCCCATAGATCAGGCCGTAACCTCCGCGCAACACCGTCTTTGGGTTGAGCGAGTAGGCGAAGCCGAACCGCGGTCCGAAATTCGTCCAGTTACGATCGTAGATGCCACGATCCAAGCCACCCGCGCCGGCAAACTGGAGACCGCCCTTTAAGGAGACGCCCGGAACGGTGAGCGGACTCGCAGAGGTCCGGTCAAAACCGCGGACTAAAGCACTAAAGCGGTCGGTCATCGGGCCAAGATAGTCCCAGCGCAGCCCGACGTTGAGTTTCAGTTTGGCGGTGGTGCGAAAATCATCCTGCGCGTACCAGGAGAACAGGCGCTGCTGAAGGGCGGGGAAAGCGTTTACGTCAATCGAGCCGCTGCTGGGGGTGCCCATCAGGAAGGACGCAATCGAGTGGCCCGAGGATGCATCGGTGCGAACCGGATCCGCACCGGTGAACCCGGAGTCAAAAGAGAAGTTCCCCGAGGCGTTTCCCGGGATCCGGCGATAGGTCCTCTGCAATCGGAACTCGCCGCCGGTTTTCAGGCTATGGCTCCCAGCGATGCGCGAATAGGATCCTTGGAAGGAATTGGTCTGGGCGATGGGGTCGTTCTGAATAGGAGTAGAACCGGCCCCCTGGTAATTCGTCCAGTTGAACTTGGGAAAGAAACGGTTCGCCTGGGAGACGAACTGCGGGCTAAATCCCAGGCCGGCTAAATCGAAGCCGTCGCTGATCGAACTGCCACTCTGCCCCAGGAAGCGGGCCAGTCCGAGCCGAAAGTCGATCACCGCCGCCGCTCCGAGCGTACGGGTAAACTGAACGGTGGCTGAATGGTTCTCCCGCTTGAACGGGGAGTTGGTGCTGGTGTCGGCCACGTTGAACGCCGCATTCGTCGAGTACTTAAAGTCCCGCTCTTCGGCCAGGGCATTGCGCGAGTAACGCACAAACATCCGCGTGCTGTCCGAGATGTTGTAGTCCACCCGGCCGGTATATTGAGGGAAGAAGTCCGTGAATTTGCGGGTCGCGCCGGTGGAAGCCAGGTTACTTAAGCCGGTGATCGCGTTGCCCTGGATGTTACCCAGCGGAATCAGTGCCAGGACATTCCTCGCGACAGGGTTGATCCGGTTGGCGGGGATCTTGTTGCCCGGGAACGGATCGCGGACCTGACGCCCGCCACTGTCGCGGGTGCTGAAGGGATCATAGATGTTCTGCACTAGCAACTGCCCGCTCGCGTCCCGGGTGAAGTAAGTCTGCGAGAAGTCCCCTTCTTTCTGCAGAGCGGTCGGGACAGATACCAGGAACGGATCCGGAATCACCTGGTCGATCTTCTCGTAACTGAAGGCGCCGAACAGCTTGTTCTTGCGGAGGGGGCCATTGATATCGCCTCCGTACGTGTTGATGTGCGAGGAAGCGCGGCCAATTCCATTCCGGTTGGAGTCGAACGTGTTGGCGTTCAGATGAGTGTTCTGCAAGAACTCGAAGACCGCGCCATGGAACTCGTTGCCGCCCGACTTTGTAACGATGTTGACCACGCCGCCGGTGGTCCATCCATTCTGGGCTTCGTACATCGTGGTCTGAACCTTCACTTCTCCAGTGGCTTCCACTTGCGGTACGTAAGCGACTTGGGTGGCGCGGGCAAGATTCGAGACACCGTCGATCAGCACTTCATTGCCCGAAGGCTGTCCGCCGCTGATAGCGATGCTGGATGAGCCGGCGATGTCGAAGGGCCTGAACCGCTGCACTGCGGCCGTGACGATCACTCCCGGAGCCGACCACACGTTGGCGAAGACGTTCCGCCCTTGCAGCGGGGTATTGAGGATGCGGTTGTTCTCAATCGCCAACCCGCGGTCGGCCGTTTCCGTTTCCAGAAGCGCCGTGTCGGCTCTGACCGTCACGCTCTGCGTGATCTCGCCGAGTTGCAGGGAAAAATCCAGGGCGGCCCGCTCGGCCACCTGGAGGCGGATCCCTTCACGCACCGCGCGCCGGAAGCCTTCCTTTTCCACCGAAACCTGATACTCGCCGGGGTTGACGAACGACACCTGATACCCGCCGTCCTCGCGGGACTGCGTGGTCTGTACCGAACCGGTGGCTACGCCCTTCACTTCCACTTTGGCGCCAACCACGGCGGCTCCGGAACCATCGATAATGCGTCCGGTCAGCGTGGCCCGGAAATCCTGTGCGGAAACGGCCCAGGCGGAGATTGCTACCAAGCAAATTACCTGCGCGAACTTTCTCATGCGAGACTCTCCTGTGTGGCGATTATACCCTACCTGGTCGCGGTAGGGATACCAATCGCTTAGCACCCCCCGCACAGATCCGTACGGGCGCTCATTAGCGCATACGGCTCCTGTCTAAATTTAACCAAGCGTCCTCTGTGCCCTACTCTCTGCGTTCCAAACGGGCCGCGGACCTTCTTCAGAACCGGGTCGCCTCCAGGAAAGCGAGGATCAACGGGTGAGGATTCTCCGCGGTTGAATTCAGCGGAGGCTGAAATTGGGTGGCGATGAAGAAGCGCTTGCCGGCCAGCTCGACCGCCCTTGCCTCGCCGTTTTCGCCGCGCGCCACGATGGGCAGACCAGCGGCCTGGAGCTGCGCTTCGTAGCGCGGGTTCAATTCATAGTTGCAGAAGTATCCTTCCTCGGTCTCCTCCCGCCCGTAAATCCGGAAGAGCCGGGAACCGCGCTTCAGGCGGACCTTGCCGTTGCCGAAGAGCTTGGGGGCGCCGTCCGGACGGTTCGGCATCGGGCAGGCTACCGGCGTGACGAACAGATGCTCGGATCCCGAGCCGTGCTCGGCCGAATCGGCATCTGCAATTCCTAACACGTTGCGGGCATACTCTAACAGAGCATGTTGGAACCCCCCTCAAGTGCCGATAAATGGCAGATCGTGCTCGCGGGCGAAGCGGATGGCGCGCAATGCGCCGTCGAAGCTCTGGTAGGGGCTGCCCGAAGCGAGCCACAGCCCGTCATAGCGGGTCAGCCTTTCTTCGGTCACCGACGGCGTGGGCAGCCACTCGATCTCCACGTCCACGCCCAGCCGCGCGGCGGCGTGAGCGAACGCTGGGGCGATGGCCAGGTGAGTCTGGAACTCGGGGTTGAAGTCGCCGATGATCGCGATGCGCATTCACCTATTTTACGGCAATGCTATCCTCGGCTTATGTCCAGGCTCACGGGGTTGCACAAGGAAGAGGTGTCGCCGGAGATCCGGCGGATTTTCGAAAGGCAAGCGCAGCGGTACGGGGCCACGCTTTACAACCATCAGGTGCTGGCGCGGCGGCCGGGGATCTTTTGGGGATTCCGGGCGATGTGGGATGGCCTCGAGGACGACGCGCGGCTCGACGCCCGGCTGCGGGACCTGCTCAACGTCAAGGTTGCCTCACTGGTCGGCTGCGGGCTTTGAATCGAGCTGAACTCTGCCGTGGGCAGAGCCGATGGGGTCAGCGACGCGGAGCTGGACGCGCTAGCCGATGACAGGCGCAGTCCTCTGTTTGACGATCGCGACCGCGCGGCCCTCGACTACGCCGAAGCGATCACGGCGGCGGGTACGGTTCTCGATGAATTATTCGAACGCGTCCGCCGCCATTTCAGCGAGGACGCGATCGTAGAACTGACAGCCACCATCACCTTCGAGATCTGCGCGGCAAAATTCAACCGCGCGCTCGAAATTGAAGCGCAGGGCGTCTGCCGGGTGGCGAGGAGTTAAAGCGAAAAATTCGTGATGACGAGCAGACTATCCACGAGCGCGGCGGCCAGATCGGGATGGTTTACCAGCGCGCGGAACCAGCGCGACGCGAAACCGCGCGTTTCGGCCGCGCTGGCCCCGGGCTGGGTGACGATGACTGCGGTGGCGACAATCGCCCGCTGGTCGCGGCGCGAGGCGGCAGGCTTTCTTTCAATGGCTCACACCTGGGGCGGGCCGGGCTTCAGAGTACGCTTGTGCTCCTCGATCAGTTGCAAGAGGTCCCGCACCACATCCGGATGCGAGTCCGAGAGGTCGTACTTCTCGGAGGGGTCCTCGAGGAGGTTGTAGAGCGGGGGACGGTCGTAGCGGGTGACGCCGTCGCCGGTGGCGGGCGAGTTGCTCGCCAAGTGCAGTTTCCAGGGGCCGTGGCGGACTGCCCGCAGGTTCGCGCCCAGGTAGTAGAATAGAAAGGCCTCGCGGCCGGGCTTGTTTTCCAGCAGCACCGGAGACAGGTCCACACCGTCGAATTCCCGGTCGCGCGGCATCTCGACACCGGCGAGCTTCAGGCACGTGGGGAACAAGTCCATGGTCGTGCCGAAGCTCTGCGTGACCACGCCGGGGGGGATCCGGCCGGGCCAGCAGGCGATGAACGGCTCACGCATGCCGCCTTCCCAGGTGCTTCCCTTGCCCTCGCGCAGCAGTCCGGCCGAGCCCCCTTCCTGCTTTTTGATGAGCCACGGGCCGTTGTCGCTGGTGAAGGTGACCAGCGTGTTCTTCTCGACGCCGAGTTCGGCGAGCGTGCGGCGAATCTCGCCCACCGACCAGTCCAGTTCCTCCACGACGTCGCCGTAAAGCCCCCTGGCGCTCTTGCCGCGGAAGCGTTCGCTCGCAAAGAGAGGCACGTGCGGGAAGGTATGCGGCAGATACAGGAAGAAGGGCTTGCCGGACCGGACCGAGTCCCGCAGGAACCGGATGGCCTCCTCGGTATAGCGGGCCGTGAGCCGGCGCTGGTCGGGCTCCGTCTCGACGACTTTTTCATCCCGCATCAGCGGGGTTCCAGGGACTTCCGGGTGTTGGTTTAGCTGTTTGATGAACTGCGGATTGCCGGCCGTGGCGCGGCTCATGTCGTTGGAGTAGGGGATGCCGAAGTAGCGGTCGAAGCCGTGCCGTGTAGGCAGGTACTGCGGCAGGTGGCCGAGATGCCACTTGCCGATACAGGCAGTGGCGTATCCAGTCGGCCGGAGCGCCTCGGCGATGGTGATCTCCTGCTTCTGGATGCCGCCGGTAGACCACGGCGAGAGGACCTGGTTGACGCCGGTACGGATGGGCAGCCGGCCGGCGAGCAGCGCGGCGCGGCTGGGCGAGCAGACCGCGGCCGCAGCATAAAACTGCGTGAACCGGACTCCTTCCGCAGCCATGCGGTCGAGGTGGGGCGTGCGGATGGTGGGATGTCCGTAACAGCCCAGGTCTCCGTAGCCCAGATCGTCCGCAAGAATTATGATGAGGTTTGGACGCTGGCCCGCCGCACCCAACACGCGGCCCAGCGGCAAGCTCAAGGCGGACTGTGCGAGCAGGCGCTGGAAGGATCGTCTCGAAAGCATGAGTTCCTCGTCAGAAGTTCAATTTTAGGGCCATCTGGATCTGGCGATTGTTGCCGGCGGTGGAGGTGATGCTACCGGCGCCGGGAGCGCCGATGGAGCCGTTGGGCAGGCCCAGTTGCGGCGTGTTGAAGATGTTAAAAAACTCCGCCCGGTATTGGAGCACGAGGCGCTCGGCCAGGTGGAAGTCTTTCAGGGCCGAGAAGTCGAAGTTCACCTGCCCGGGCGCTCGAAGGATGTTGCGGCCGGCGTTGCCGAACCGGCCCACGGGCGGCGTGGCGAAGGCGGACAGGTCGAACCAGCGGTCGGCGGAGCGCCGGTCCGACGGAAGGTCTCCGCGGCCGATCCGGTCGGGGCGCTCGGTGAAGCCGTTGGAGCCGGACACCGGCGTGTTCAGGGAAATCGGGAAGGGGCTTCCGCTGGAAAGCGAAGTGATGCCGCCCAATTGCCATCCGCCGAGGAAGGCGTTGGAGACCGGCGAGAGGCCGCTCCCGAACTTGCGGCCCCGGCCGAAGGGCAGCTCATAGAACCAGCTCAGGCTGAAGCGGTGGGTGCGGTCAAAGCTCGCCGCGGCGCGCTCCAGCGCCAGGTTCTGCGCATCCATCGGGAACTGGAAGGGACCCGGCACGGTCCCTTCCTGTCCTTCGATGGTCTTGCCGAAGGTATAGGAGGCCAGGAGCGTGAAGCCGCTGGAAAAGCGGCGTGTGGCCTTCAGCAGCAGGGACTCGTTATGGGAATTAGTGCGGCTGTCGCTGTAGAAGACGCGGCCCACGTCGGGTGCGACACCAAAGTAGGGGCGCCGCGGGTTGGCCGGTCCCGTGCCGGGCCGCGATTGATTGGTGTCGCGAAAACCGGCGAGATGGCGGCCGAGCGTGCCGGAGAAACCGGCTTCCACCGCCAGGTCCTTCCCGAACTGGCGCTGGATGTTGAAGCTGAACATCTGGGCGGAGCCAGGCTGGAAATCCGGGTTGATGGCCCGCACCAGCCCGCTGGGACGATTGGGGTCGAGCACCGGGGCCGAAAGCCCTTCGCTCAGCCGGTTGATGGGGAGGAAGCTCCCGGGCGTGATGGTCTGGTCAATGAAGAAGGGGATGGCCAGGGTCTGGAAGCTGTTCAGCCCAAACAGTTCCTCGTTATAGCTGATTCCATAGGAGGCGCGGATCACGGTTTGGCCGGCTCCGGTGAGGTCCCAGGCAAGCCCGAAGCGGGGTCCGAAATTCCGCCAGTGAGTGCGACGGAGCCCCCGGCCATAGGGATTGCCGGCGGCGGGAACCATCACGCCGCGCGCGGGGTCGAAGTTCGCCTGCCGGTCAGCCACTTCCGTGGCGGGGGTGTAGACCTCGTAACGCAGCCCGAGGTTGAGCGTGAGGCGGCCCAGGTGGATGTCATCCTGGAAAAAGCCCGCCCATTCGGTACTGCGCTTGCCCTGCGGACCGAGCAGGTAGGAGCGCGTGGTGGAGCTTGGATACCCGAGCAGAAAGCTGCCCAAGGCGTGGCCCGTGCCGGCGCGACCGTTGTCACTGGTGAAATTGCCGTTGAAGCTGAAGCTGCCGCTGGGGTTCGGAAGGATGAAGATGTTGCGCTGGCGCCGCACCGCCCCGATGCCGGTGCGCATGTTGTGGCGGCCACGGGTGATGGAGACCGTGTTGAGGTACTGAAAGTTGTTGGAGGCGGAGATATCAGGCAACACGCTGGCGGTGCCGAGACCGGCGAAGCCGGCCACGCCGATCAGCGGCATGGCGAGGGCCGCCGAGTTGATGTTCAGCCCCGGAATGCCGAACTCATCGGGATTGACGCCGAAGCCCAGCGGCAGGTTTGCGATGTGAAAGCGGTTGAACCCGAAGCGGAATTCGTTCACCACGCTGGGGCTGAAGACGCGGTTGTAATTGAGCGAGACATTCTGAGCGCGAATGGTGGCGTCGCCGGAGAACTGCCCCGAAGCCGGCGCGCCGCCGTGGGGATTCTGCGGCGTCAAAAGCGCCGAAGGGTTCAGCCGGGCCGTTTCGTGGAAGCTGTACCGCGCGAAATAGTTGTTCCGCTCGTCGATCTGCTGATCCACGCGCGCATCGAACTGGTCGTCCCGCCGCTTCAGCGTCGGGTTGTTGGAGAAATTGTTGGCGGCGCGGCCAATGTTGGCGGGCGGATAGAAGCCCGACAGGAGGCGCGCGGGCCGGTCGATGCGGCTTTCCGGAATACGGTTCCCGGTAAAGGGCACCGGGGCCGTGCGTGAGGAGAGCGGGTCATAGATGGCGTTGAGTCCGGTGAAATCGCCGGCTTTCATGGCCTCGCTGGGCACTGTCACGAGAAAACTCTGGGCCTGTCGCACCCGCTGGCCCTGGTAATCGAAGAAGTAGAACATTTTGTCCCTGCGGAGGGGGCCGCCCAGACTGCCACCGAATTGATTTTGCCGGAACGGCGGCTTGGGGCCGGCGCCGGCGAACAAGTTGCGAGCGTCGAGAGCCGAGTTGCGCAGGAACTCGTAAAGCCCGCCGTGCCGCTCGTTGGCGCCGCCGCGCGTGGCCACGCTCACGATGCCGCCCAACGCCCGCCCGAACTCGGCAGAGAAGTTGTTGGTCTGCACCTTGAACTCCTGAATGGCGTCGATCACGGGGAGCACGCTGATGGTGAAATCGAGGCCGAGCTCGTTGTTGTCCACGCCGTCGAGCAGGTAACTGTTGGTGGTGGCGCGCATGCCATTGGCGTTGAAGGCGATATTGGACCGCCACCCGCCTGGACCACCGCCGGCGGCCTGCTCGCCCACGCGTCCGGTCAGAACGCCCGGCGTCAGGTAGATCAGCGTGGCGAAGTTCCGGCCGTTCAGCGGCAGGTCCACCACCGTCCTGCGCTGCAAGACCTCGCCCAATTCGCTGGAGGCGCGATTCACCAGCGGGGCCGCCTC
>JACQDI010000055.1 GCA_016201195.1 Acidobacteriota bacterium
AAGACGGTGGGGAGTTACTGGCCCTACGCGACGACGGTGTGGGATTACGTGAACCGGGCGATGCCGTTCAACCAGGCGGGGACGTTGAGCCACGCGGAGGTGTACGCGGTGGTGGCGTACGTGCTATATCTCAACGATATTATCGGGGAAAAGCAGGTGCTGAACGCCAGGAGCTTGCCGAAGGTGAAGATGCCGAACCGGGACGGGTTTGTGCGGGATCCGCGGCCGGATGTGGGGAGGGGGCGGGAGTAGGGGAAACCGGGTTGCAGGTTCCTGCGGGGGAGGGGCGGAAGTGCCTGCCAATCCGTATACGGCGGCCGGCCCGGCTGCATCTGTCGAAGACCTACGCCGCCGAGTATGTGGCGCTGGCGTGCGCGTTCGACTGCCCGCTACCGACGATCGATGCCAGGCTGGCGCGAGCGGCCGCCGGCGAGGCTCGGATGATGGGGCCGGCCGATCTGGTAGTGGTCTAGTTCGGAGGTCCGCCGAGACCTGTGCATCGACCGCAGAATCTCAGCGTCACGGTTGGTCCGAGTTCCCGGGCCGCCCATTCTTCCAGGGAAATCCTGGAATCAGAGCATTTTTTGGCATGTGGGGTCGTGTGGTTGATGGAGTCTTGTGCCAACAAAGATCCACAGTCGGCAGAATGGAGCATCGCCGCGTCTCCGTATGGCCAGTAGTAGCAGTTCAGGACAAACCCGTTCGCGTGGTCTCTCAGCCATGAGCGGTATGCTTGCTCGTCTTCAAGCTGGCTATAAAACGGCATCTCGGACTCAGCATTCACGGTGCATAATCTTACCATGCCTTCCCGATCTATAGGCCGGCCGGAGGCTTATGCTTACCCCGCGTGGTAAAATAAAGGATTTGACACTCACCTAAAGGACGTTTCATGTTCCATCTGTTTCGGAGTCGCAGGCAGGCGGTGCGGATCCTGCTGGGGGCGGTGTTGGGGCTCATCGCCATCAGCATGGTGGTGACGCTGATCCCCGGCATTTACGGCGGCGGCTCAAGCGGCACTACGGACACGGTGCTGGCGGAGGTGCGCGGCGAGGAGGTGACGCTGAACGAGGCGCAGGAGCAGTTGCAGGACGCCGCTCGCAACCAGCGGCTGCCCGCGGGGGCGTTCAAGTTCATGGCTCCGCAGGTGGTCCAGCAACTGATCACCGATAAGGCGCTGTTGCAGGAAGCGGATCGGCTGGGGCTGGGGGTGACCGACGAGGAGATGGTCGACCTGTTGAAGCTGAACCTGCCGTTCCTGTTCCCCGGGGGGACGTTCGTGGGCAAGGACGCCTATGCGCGATTCGTGGCCGAGCGGTTCAACAACAAGAGTGTGCCCGAGTTCGAGACGCTGGTGCGCAAGGACCTGATGATGATGAAGCTGCGGCGGCTGATCACCGACGCGGTGACGGTGACGCCGGCGGAGCTGGAGAAGGAGTACCGGCGGCGGAACGAAAAGGCGAGGATCGAGTACGCGACGGTGAGCGAGGCCTCGGTAAAGTCCGGCCTGACCGCCAGCCAGGCGGAGATCGAGGACCACTTCAAGAAAAACCGGACGGCGTACCCTCTGCCGGAGCGGCGGACTTTCCAGTACCTGGTGATCGACGACGCGCGGGCAGCGACGAACATCCAGATCACGCCGGCGGAGGTGGAACGCTACTACAACGAGAACCGGGAGCGGTTTCGGGTGCAGGACCGGGTGCGGGTGACGCACATCCTGCTGAAGACCACCGACAAGAAAGAAGACGAGATCAAGAAGATCGAGGCGCGGGTGCAGGATCTGCTGAAGCAGGCGCGAGCGGGCAAGGATTTCGCCGAGCTGGCCAAGTCGAACTCGGAGGACACGGCGAGCGCGCCCAAGGGGGGCGAGGTCGGCTGGGTGACGCGCGGGCAGACGGTGCCGGAGTTCGATGCGAAGGCGTTCAGCATGAAGCCGGGTGAGATCAGCGACCTGGTCAAGACGCAGTACGGGTTCCACATCCTGAAAGTGCTGGAGAAGGACAACGCGCGGATGAAACCGCTGGCGGAGGTGGAGGCGACCATCCGCCAGGAGATCACGCGGGACCGGGCGGAGCTGGAGAAGCTGCGGCTGGCAGACCGGGCGAGGGCGGCGGCGCAGAAATACGCGCAGAACCTGGTGCAGGCCGGGGGCGAGGTGGGGATCCCGGTGCTGACGGGGACGCTGGTGGACCGCAACGCGGCCCTTCCGGAGGTGGGGGCGGAGCCGGCGCTGATGGACTCGCTGTTCGCGGCGACCAAGGGGGTGGTGGTGGGTCCGGTGCAGCTCGCGTCAAAGACGGTGGTGGCGGTGGTGACGGAGGTGCAGCCCTCGCGCCAAGCGGAGCTGGCCGAGGTGATGGACCGGGTGAAGACGGACACGATCGCCGCCAAGGCGCGCGAGGCGGTGGAGGCGCGGGCGCAAAAACTGCTGGAGCGGGCCCAGGCGCTGGGCGGCGATCTGAAGAAAGCGGCCAAGGAATTCGGAGCGGAGGTGAAGACCAGCGATGCGTTCCCGCGCGATGGGTCGATCCCGGGATTGGGTCCGGCCTCTTCGGTGGCCCAGGCGTTCACGGCGCCGGCGCACACGCTGGCCGGGCCGGTGGCGGCGGGTGCGGACCGCGCGGTCTACAAGGTGATCGAAAGGATCGAGGCGGACATGGCCGGCTTCGAAGGCGAAAAGGGGATCATCCGCGAGAATATCGCCGGGACGCGGCAGAACGAGGCCTTCGAGGTGTTCAAGGACGAGCTGCGGGAGCGGCTGAAGAGGCAGGGGAAGATCAAGATTTATCAGGATCGGGTGGACCGGTTCGTGGGGGGCGGGAGGGGGTAGTAGGCACGAGCGAACGCCGAGTCCGGAGTCAGAAGGTGGGGACCGGGATTTTGACTACGTCATCGAGCTGGAGCATTTCTTTGACGACGTAGGGCTCGCCGTATTTTACACCTATTAACATTCCATAGTAGCGGGCGACGGAGCGGATGCGGTCCTTTAGCTCGTCGTGTGCGGGGAACAGGGCGGAGCCTTCGGGCTGGTCCCCGTATTGAGAGCGATAGCAGAGCAGGGCGCGGAGGCGGCGGTCGAACTGCTGGGTGATGTCGACAACGAAAGTGGGGCGGACGTTGGCGTAGAGGGAGGCGTAGAGGATTTTCTTGGGGCGATGCGGGGCCCAGAGGGCACCCCCTGCGAGGTCGAGTCTTTTCAGCCCGGCGAGAAAGCAGGCCTCGTAGCCGAGTTCGGCGGTACGGTAGTGGTCGGGGTGACGGCCCTCCCAGTAGGGGAGGATGACGGTACGGGGGCGGAGGCGGCGGATTTCGGCGGCCAGGGCGAGCTTGGCGTCAAGGGTGGTTTCGAGCTTCGCGTCGGGCAGGCCGAGGTTGCCGCGCCAGGTGAGAAGCAGCTCGCGGGCGGCGTCGGCGGCTTCGCGAGAGCGAATTTCGGCATCGCCGCGGGTGCCCATTTCGCCGGCGGTGAGGTCGAGGACGCCGGTGCTGTAACCCTTTTCGGCCATGCGGATGAGGGCGCCGCCGCAGGTTTGTTCGACGTCGTCGCGGTGGGCGGCGATGGCCAGAAGATCCACGGTGGTGGTTTGCTCGGTCATGCGCGGCCCCGGAGACGTTTCAGGAAAGATTGTTCGTCTACGTGATACTTAAAAGCCTTTTTGCCGTTGATGGTGATGACCGGGACCTCCTCATGGTAACGAGCGCGGAGATCGGGGTCCTCGTCTATGTCGACTTCCTGGAGAGCGAAGTCGGCTCGGTGTCGGGCGCGGAGGAGGACTTCCTTGGCGGCGTGGCAGAGATGGCAGGCTTTGCGGGTGTAGAGGATTACCTGGGGGGGCATGGAGGAAACCAAGTCAAAAGTCAAAAGTCAAAAGTCAAAAGTCAAAAGTGAAGGTAGGAGGCATTTATTTCACGGCGACGGAGGCGCGGAGCTGGAAATCCTTGTTCGCGCGGCGTTCGGATTTGGCTATGAGGCGGCGGGCTTGGGAGGAGGATGCGATGCCCCCGCGGGCGCCCAGCACGGTGCAGTTCAGGGCAGCCATGGCGTTGGAAAACTCCAGGGCTTCGTCGAGGGAAAAGCCTTCCAGCACGGCGTAGCAGAAGGCGCCGTGGAAGATGTCGCCGGCGCCGGTGGTGTCCACGCAGTTGACGACGAAGGCGGGCGAATAGACGAAGCGTCCTTCGGAGTAGGCCAGCGCGCCGTATGCGCCGAGGGTCATGGCGGCGACCTTCATGCCGTACTCCTGCTGGATCAGCTCGAGGGCGCGGAAGGGGTCGCGCTCGTTGGTCCACTGGACGGGG
>JACQDI010000610.1 GCA_016201195.1 Acidobacteriota bacterium
CTTTGGCCCCGGTCGCGGAATGCGATCAGGTCCCGCCGGCTGCCCAGGCGCAAAATCCGCGCCGGCTCTTCGAGGACCATTTGGTAGAGAGCAGTCTTCGGCAGGCCGCTTACCCGCCGGGCTAGCCGCAGCTCGTCGAGAAGATCGCCCTTGGCGGTGAGCGGCGAATCCGTCCCCAGCGCCACGCGAACGCCGGCAGGAATCGCCGCCGGATCGAGCGTCCGCCCCAGCGTAAACAGGTTCGAGCTGGGGCACCAGACCACCGACGCGCCCCGCTCGCGGACCAGGCGCCAGCCCCGCCGGTCGAGGGCCACGGCGTGCACCAGCACCGTCCGCGCATCGAGCGCCCCCATCCGGTCGAGGCGCCCGATCTCGCGTCGGCCCTCGCGCCGGCCCTCGCTGTCGGTGGCTTCGCCGAGATGCACCACGAACGGCCAGCCATCCGGCGTCGCGCGGAACCGCTCGGCCAGGTCCGGGCTGAACCGGAGCGAGTGCGCCCAGCCGAACCGCTTCACCACCCGCACAGGAAAATCGCGGTCGAACACCGCCGCCCGCGGATTGTGATGGCACACCGTGGTCACCCCAGCGAGTAAGTTCCGCAGGCCGCCCCACACGAGGCGCACCGACTTCGGAACCCGCAGGTGCTCCCGCACCGGCGATTCCTGCGGCCGGAAAATGTCACGCGCCCACTCGCCGGCGTTGGGATACACACGGCGGCCGAGGCGCGGAAACAAGGCGAACTCCAGGTGGTCGTGCGCGTTGATCAGCCCGGGCAGGATCAGGTAGCCCTCCAGATCGAGCCGCGTCTCTGGGCCGCCGATCTCCAGATCGAGCCGGGCTGTGCGCTCGGGTCCCAGGGCTACTCTGGCGCCGCGCAGGATCATCGCCGCCACCGCGCGATCAGCACTGCCGGAACACCCGCCACTTCATCCCAGGCCGGCTCTCGTCCGGCAGCGCGAAAAATCGGGCGCTCGGGCTCGCCGAAGCACGGCTCCAGAAGCTGCTCCAGTTGCAGCCCTGCTCCGCGGGCGGCGGCCATCCACTCCGCGGCCGAGTAGGGGTGATGCTCGATCTCATACACCTCCGGGCCGCTGCGGAACGAGCGCGTCCAGCCGCGTCGGTATCCCTCCGGATGGAGATCGCTCGCAATCAACTGCCCGCCGGGCCGGATCACCCGAGCTAGCTCCACCATCACCCGCTCCAGCGGCTCCACATACGCGAGCGAGAACGCGCAAAGAGCTACGTCCGTGCACCGGTCCCGAAACGGCAGCCGCCGCATGTCCGCCTGCGCCACGCGGCCCGCCACCTCCGGCTTGCTCTGCGCCCGGAGCAGCATCTCCCGGCACAGATCGATGCCCACGCCCGGCGTCGCCTCGAGCCAGCGGCCCGTCCCGCACGCCACATCCAGGAACGCTTGGCCGCGCAAGGCGTCCAGCAGGGGGGCCAGGGCGCGGTGCTCGAGCGCTACCAGCGGATTCAGGTCCGCGTCATAGCTCGGCGCCCAGAGGCGGTGGCCTTCGAGCGGAGAAACCTTCAAAGGCTTTCCAGCCGCGGCTTGCGCAGATTCACGATCTTGTGTGCCCACTCGAGCTCCACCGGGAAACCGTAAATGCCGAGCGCGTAACGCCAGGCGCTGAGGGATTGGAGCAGCGAGCGCCCCCAGCGGCGCAGATAAATATCCTGCACCGTCGGCCACCGCGAATTGACGACCAGCTCGAAATCATCGATGCGCCGCCGGATCCGCTCGGGAAGCCAGGGCAGGTGCGGGTCGATGCGCGTGGTGAAGTTGTACCAGCGCTCGGTGGCCCACTCCTCCAGCGTGGCGGGGAACTGGATCTGGCCCTCGATGCCCCCGTACATGCCGTCCCGCTGCGGCGTCGGGATGTAGTGCTGCACGATGATCTCCGCCTCCGGGTTGATCCGCTTGATCTTGCGGATAAACTCGATCGACCGGCGGGTGTCGCGCTCCGGGTCCTGAGGATTGCCCAGAATGAACGAAAACTCGGGGATGATGCCAAACTGCCGGATCCGCGCGGCCAGGGCTAGGGTCTGCTCGGCCTTGAGATTCTTGTTCATCTGCCGGAGCACTTCGTCGGAGCCCGACTCGGCCCCGAAAAAAATCATCGCCGACCCGGCCCGGCGCAGCTTCTCCCACGTTCGATCCGAGTAGCCGAGCACTGTGTCGATGCGCCCCTCGCACCACCAGCGCATTTCGAGCGGCGCGAGGCGTTCGGCCAGCTCCGCGGTGTGATCCTCGCGCAGAAAAAAATTGTTGTCGTAAAACTGGACCGCATCGGCGCCATACTGCTGTTTCAAGTGCCCGAGGATGGCCGCCGTCCGCTCCGGCGGCTCCATCTTCTCGCGGTCGAACACCGGAACCACGCCGCAGAAATTGCAGCGGAACGGGCAGCCGATGCTCGCCTGATGCACCGCCGTGCGCGACCCCAGAAAGGTCCGGAGCAGATACTTCGCCGTCTCCAGCCGGTGATACGGATACCAGGGAAAGTCCCCCGGCGAGCGCAGCGGCCGTTCCGGGTTGTGGACATGCAGCCCGAAGCGGTCCTTGTAGGAGAGGCCGCGAATACCCGAAAAATCCTGCTTGCCCCGCAGCGCAGCCAGCAGCTCGACAAACGTCTCTTCTCCCTGGCCGCGAACCACAAAATCAACGTACTTCGCGTTGAGCGCCGCGTCCGTATAGAGCGACGGAAAGTATCCTCCCCACACAATCGGCGCCGCCGGATACCTTTCCCGGAACGCCCGGCACACGGGGATCGCCGCCACCATCTGCGGCCCCGGCATCACCGTGACCGCCAGCAGCTCGGCCGGTTTTTGCCGCCTCGCCTGATCGATCGACGCGCGATCGATCGACTCCCAGGGGTCCGGGTCGATGTTGCCGTCGAAGATCGCATAGTCTTCGCGACCCTCGACGACCGCCGCCAGGGCGAGGATCGACAGGGGGAAGCGACGGTTCTTAGGTTTCGCCGCCCGCGGATTGAGAAAAAAGATCATGCTCTCGAAAAACTCCCCGCCAGAATCCAGAACCGCGAAGGCGGCCGCCGACCCAGCAGACGCGCCTTCCAGGGACGCAAATGCCAGCTAAAGCCATACCACGGCCGGTGAACCTCCCACTGTATGCCGATTTCGCGCGCGAGCTCGGCGAGCTGGGACTCGTAAAGATACTCAAGGCTCGCGATGCTGTCGGAGCGAAACCCGTACTGCGCCTCAAACTGCCAGTGACGCTCCTCTTTCATCCGCTCCCCGTGGTCCCGGCGCTTGTAGAGGGGCGAATCGAGCACCACCACGCGCCCCGACGGCCGCAGGCAGCGCCGCGCCTCAGCCAGCGTGCGGCGGTAGTCGGTCGAGTAGTGGAGCGACGAGTTGAAAATGGCCAGATCAAACCGGGCGTCGGGGAAGGGCAGGCGGTCGAACTCGGCTTCGACCACGGGAAACGCGCCTGCATAATGGCGAACCGCTGCGCCGAGGCCGTCCAGTGGGTCGGCGAGCAGATCCACCGCCACCGGCCGGTGGCCCCTGCCGGCCAGCCGCCAGGACATCCAGCCGACTCCGGCGCCGAGGTCCAGAATGTCCTGCGGCTCGGCCGGCAACAAGCGCGTCTCGAAA
>JACQDI010000611.1 GCA_016201195.1 Acidobacteriota bacterium
CCGCGCCTCCAGGCGCTCCACCGCGTCGGCAAACTCGCGGGTCCACCGCGGCGAGAGGGCGAAGATATCGTCGGCGAACCACAGGTGATCCGGCCGCAGCGTGTCCTTGAGGTACCGCATCTCCCCAGCCACCAGCCGCGCGGAACGGCATTGGTAGCCCTGGCCATAGATCGGCTTGGCGCACCAGTTGCAGTGGTAGGGGCAGCCCCGGCTGGCGGCCATGTTGAGGGAGAAGTAGCCGTGCGCCCGGGTCCAGGCCTCGCGGTAGCGCGCGACGTCGACGAGGTCCCAGGCCGGCAGCGGGAGCCGGTCGAGGTCGTCGAGCAGCGGGCGCGGGGCATTGCGCCGCCCGCCGTAGGCAAGACCGGGGATCTGCTCCAGCGGGACCGCCGAGCGGCCGAGAAGCCGGCGCGCCAGCTCGACCAAGGTGACCTCTACCTCGCCGATCAGGACAAAATCCGCGCCGCCCTCCAGGTATTCTTCGACGTGATCGGAAGCGTCAGAGCCGTTGACCAGCACCGGCAACCCGGCTTGCCTCGCCGTGCGGCACATGAAAAGGGCCAGTTCCCGGTTGCGCGTGAGGCACATCTTGGTGAGGAAATTGAAATTGTCTTCGCACAGCGCCACCAGGCGCGGCCGGCGCCGTTCGAGCGCCGCGCGAAAGCCCTGCTCTGGCTCCTCGAGCGTGGCGTCGAACAGGGCAACCTGGAACCCTTCCTGGCGCAGCACCGCCGCCGCCAGCAGCGTCTGCAACGGCGGATACGGCTGCATCTTCCGCACCTGCTTGCGGTCGAAGTAGAGGTGATTGCAGTGGGCGAGGAGAATGTCAGTCATCAACAGTGTCCCCCGTGGCGCAGACACTCGTGTCTGCTGCGTCGAGACGCGCGGCTCCGAAGCCTCGACACGAGTGTCGAGGCGGCACGCAGGAGTGCGTGCGCCACAAGTTCGGACCGCCTGGCGTCTTCAGCATGTCACTGGCTCGGCCGAGAGCTGTTGCGCGTCCACCTTGGGCTTAGGCGGCTGGAAGATGCGGTCGGCCGCCTTCTTCAGCCATAGCTCAAACGGGAACCCGTACAGGTCGTGATCCAGGCGCCAGCGCGCGGGCAGACTGATCGCCTGCTGCACGGCCCGCGCCGCCCAATGCCGCCGGTCGGCCCCGATCGGCACGCGGTGGAAGGCGACCCGCATGTATTCGCGCATGGTTTGCAGCCTGCGGTGCCTGCGCCCGTTCAGCCACGGCAGCACGGTGTAGCGCGGGAAAAAGTCCGCCCATCCCTCGAACGACTTCGGTACTTCGATCCCTAGCTCCGCCGCGCGCTCCATCACCGGCGCACCCGGGTACGGGGTGAAGATGTTGGTCCAGAACTCAGCCCCCGGGTACCGCCGGCAGATGTTCATCATCAGGCGAATACTCTCGCGCCGCTCCTGGTCGCCCTCGCCCGGGTAGGCGAAAATCAGGTTGAACGACGGACGAATGCCCGCCTGGTGCAGTTTCTCCGCGGCCGTGTAGATGGTCTCGATTTTCTGGAAATCCTTGTTCATCAGGTCCAGGACCTTGAGCGATCCGGAATCCGCGCCCTGAGAAACCTGGGAGAGCCCGGCGCGGCGCAGCAGCTTCAGCTCCTCGACGGTGAGCCGCGCGACCAGGTTGGTGGAGGCCTGAATGCTCCAGTCAAACTTCACGCCGCGGCGCACCAGCCCCTCGGCGATGCCTACGGCGCGCTCGCGGTCGACCAGGAAATTATCGTCGACCACCCACAGCAGGGCGAGGCGGTAACGCGCCACCAGGTCCGCCATTTCTTCGGCCGCCTGTTCCGGCTCGAGCGCGTTCCACTGCCGCCCATAGACGCCCTGATTGGTGCAATAGGAGCAGCTATAGGGGCAGGCCAGGCTCGAGATGTACATGGCCCAGCGCCGGCCACAGACCCGCTCATAGGCGTCGAAGTCCGCCAGGTGATACGCCTTCGGCGGCAGCTCGCGGATGGGTTTCAAGGGGCGTGGCAGGTTGAACACCAGTTGGCCGTCCTGCTTGTATCCGACGCCGGCGATCCCTTTGAGCGAAGCGCACTGCTCCAGCCGGCGGACCACTTCGAGCAGCGCCTCCTCGCCCTGTCCTTTCACCACCACGTCGACGAAATCCGCGGCCAGGGTCTGATCGGGCAACAGCGATGGATGCCACCCGCCGACGATCACCGGCAGCTCCGGATAGAGTTTCTTCGCCGCGCGCCCGATCTCGACCGTTTCGCGGATCATCGGCCCGGTCACCAGCGACACCGCCAGGCACAGCGCGTCGGCGAGCTCGTCGATCACCCGCTTTCGGAAGTTCGGCGTGATAGTGGAATCGACAATGCAAACTTCGTAGCCGGCGCGCAGCAGCGGCGTCGCCACTGCCAGGATTCCCAGGGGCGCTGTGGCTTCCTGGCTCGAAAACGCGGGGAAGAAGAAAACGATCTTTTTCGACGGCATCCCAGTAGCCCAGCGGCTGGATTCATTTTAGAACGGGACGGCCATGACCACGTGTAAATCTTCAGCGCCGCGCCAGCCCCCAGAGAGTGGGGAATAATACCCTCGCGTGGTGCAGGATCCGCCCGGCGACAAATCCCCAGTATTTCGCCCACTTACGGAGCCGCAGCCCGGCGGTCATCTGCTGCTCAGGGGTGTGAACCGCCTCCACCGGGCCGGGCAGGCCCACCGGCAGCAGCCGCCGCCGGACTACGGCCCAGCGATCCCGCCGGGCGGTGACCAGGCTCAGGTGCAGGTATAACTCGTGCTTGTTCGGACGGTAGAGCGCCTCGACCGGCGACCACGCATAGCGCCGGAACCAGGCCTCGGCCTCCGGCGGCAAGGTTACATCGACCGGCGGGGCTCCGAAGTAATGCTCCGCCAGCCGGAACGCGACCGCTTCCAGGCGGCGGAGCTCCGGCGAATTCAGTTCTCGCCATCGGCTCCAGAACGCAGCATCAATTTTGCGCCCAGCAAGGAAGCGCGCGATTTCATGCACATGCGCCAGCCCCAGGCTGCCGCGCAGCAGGTGACGCACGGCGTGCAGCGCAGCGTAGCCCAGCCGGTCGCCAAGATCCAGCTCGTGCCCCGTCCGCCGCTCCCAGAACCGTTCCACCCCAGGCGCTGCGAGCCGCTCGGTTCGCTCGTCCCAGAAGCGAAAATGCAAGTCGACCGCGGGTGGCAGCTCCGGATCAAAGTAGTTTCCTCGCCAGCGCCATCCGGTTTTACGCACCATGGGCGGAAGGTGATCCATGGGGAACGCGGCGAGTTCTGTGATCGGCTCATAGCCCAGCGCCAGCAGCACGTCGCGGGCGGGGCCGGCCGAGGCGGGCGGGCAGTAGAAGTCAAGGTCGTACTGCACCCGCCGCCGCAAATCGGCCACGAAGTCCGGGAAATGGGAGAGGCCCTTCAGCGCCACAAACTCGACACCGGCAGCCTCGAACCGGCCGGCAATTTCGGCGGAGGCCTCTCGCAGGCGCCGGAGCCGCTCCGTGTTATCGGCGAGGTTCCGCTCCAGCCGCCGGCGAACCTCGGGTGGAGCCATCTCCGCCGGCAGCGCCAGCGTCAATTGTGTCCGGTCGAGAAAATCCAGCGCCTCGTTCCAGTCCTGCGGTTGCTGCCTTTCCGTCTGGTCTAGCCGCAGCATCTCCAGCACGGCCCGAATCGGCTGTGGCAGCCGCGGGGTCACGCGATCTCCAGGATGCGCCGCACCGCGTCCTCCAGGAGGCTATAACGCAACTCCAGGGCGCCTTCGCGGACCAGTTCAGCCCGCGCCGCTTCCTGCTCGTTCCAGACCCGCGGTTCGAAGAGCGTGGTCGCCTCCGCCAGGCGCCGGCGCGCTTCCTCCACGCTAATCGGGCGGCACTCCGCCAGCCCGCTGGCTTGGCGGTTGAGGAACACCACCTTACCGGGCCGGCACCGGGCAGCGGTGGCCAGGTTCGGCACATCTGCCGTTCGGATCTCGAAGGAGTGTTTCCCGATGACGGTCTCGATGCGCGGCGCCGCCGCCAGATCCGGAAGCAGCGTTAGCGCCTCCGGCCGGAAGCGCATCCGCTGCGCCCGCCCGAGCAGCACCGGCTCGCTCCGCAGCAACCACGTCGCGTCATCGGCGACAAACGTCAGCCCCGCCCGCGCGCAAGCCCAGGCGAGAGAGCTTTTCCCCGCACCCGGTCCTCCCACCAGCAGGATC
>JACQDI010000612.1 GCA_016201195.1 Acidobacteriota bacterium
ATCCCCTGTTCCGCCTCGAAGTTATTGGTGGAGATGTTGACCTCCTCAATGCTTTCCACCGGCGGGACGTACACCATGTGGTGAGGCATGGTGACCAGAATATTGGGCGCACCGTCCACTCGAGTGTTGTTGTCGCCGCGGTCCTGGCCGTTGAAGTTGAATGTGAAGTCGCGCTGGGGCGTATCGATGACAGCGTTCTGAAACCGCCCCGGCGTGGCCCCTGGAACCAGGTTGATCAGGCTTTGAAAGTTGCGGTAGCCGGAGAGCGGCAGGTCCCCGACGGCGCGCGCTTCCAGGTTCACGTTGACATCCGTCTTCGTGGTCTGAAGCAGAGCAGCGCTTGCCTCCACGGTGACGGATTCCGTTACTGCGCCCACCTCCAAGGAGAGGTCCATCCGCGTGACGTTGTTGATGAGAACGTTGACGCCTTTTTGCGTCAGGGGTTTGAACCCGCTGACGGTCACGGAAAGGTCATAAGCGCCCTGCGGCAGGTTGGGAATCGAATAGTAGCCGGCGCCGTCCGTACTAGCCTGGCGGGACAAGCCGGTCAATGCGTGCGTGACTGTCACGGTTGCGTTGGGGACCACAGCGTTTGCCGGGTCTGTCACAGTCCCCACGATCGAACCGTAAAGGACCTGGGCTGAAGCGATACGCGCATCATAGCCCAGGAATAAGAAACTGGTGGCCAAACATGACAGAATGACCACACCCCTAGTAGCACGATCTTTTCGTTTCATGGCTCACCTCCATTCGTCCGACACTGACCCCGGATTTCCGTTTTGGCTTCCTGGCCTGCATCAATTGTACATCCAACCGCCTCCGTTGGAGCCGTTTTATTATCCTTATCCACCCCGGGCGACTTCGGCAGCCCAGGAAAGGGGCCAGCTCTGCCTCCTCCGGGCACGGAAAACCCGGAAGTGCCTCGTTCCTTACATCCCAAGCGGCATTGCCGCGCTGTTTGTGGCCACCACTCCGTTCTGGATGGTGGGGATGGAAGCGCTGCTGGGTGGGGGCGAGCCAATCCACGGGCCGACGTTCGTCGGGCTGCTGGTACGCTTCGGCGGATGCGCCCTGCTGGTCGGCCCGGAGCTGTGGCGCGCGGGGTTTCAGTCAGGCTATTGGAAGGGGTTCCTCGCGTTGCAGGTGGGGTCGCTCGGATGGTCTTACGGATCGATTTACAACCGTAACCGGCCGCGGCAAGCGCATCCGATCGTAGGCGGGGCGTTCCAGCAGCTTGGCGCGGGGCTGGTCTGCGCGCCGATCGCGCTGCTCGCAACCCACGCGCCCATCACCTGGACGACGCGCAGCTTCGGCGGCTTCCTGTACCTGGTAATCTTCGGGTCGATTCTGGGCTTCAGCGCCTACCTCTATGCGCTCGAGCATCTACCCGGTTTCGATTGCGTCACTCTATTCCTACGTCAACCCGGTGGTCGCGGTGTGGTTGGGCTGGCTGGTCTACCGCGAGGCGTTCGGGCTGCGGGAGGCGGCCGCCATGGCCGTGATTTTTCTCGGCGTGGGGCTGGTGAAGATGCAAGCCGGCAAACGAGGTTAGACCATGCTGAGGACCTGGAAGTGAAAGCGCTCGGGCGGTAGCGATGCGGAGCGGTCGCGATTGAGCGCGGCCCAGGTCTGGTAGGCGGTCTCGGCCACGGTGGAGTTCAGGTAGATGAGGAACTGATTGGAGAAGCAGGAGATGGGCGGCGGCTGGCGGAAGGTCAAGCGGAGGCCGACCGCGTTTTCGAGAACCACGCCGTGGGTGGGAATCGACTTGTCCTCCAGCAGGGTGACGAAGCTGGCGCGACCGGCGTGGGGCCACAGGTCCGGGCGCAACAAGTTGCGCAGGGCGGCCTCCGACCCGAAGGTGATTTCGCACTGCCGGATCCATTCCAGCACCGAATCCCCCCAACGCCAGTGCCCCACCAGCTTCAGGTAATGCTCAGCCAGGTTCAGCGCCAGGTCAAATTTACGCTTTTCGAGGGCGGAATCGGGCGCCCAGTCATCGGCCGCCAGGTGCGGCACCATGTCTTCGTCGTCCACAATCCCCGCCGCCAAATCGACCACTTCATCCAGAGGAGCGATCTCCGGCGCGCTTCGCACCAGCAGCGGGGGGAGCTCGTGGGTCTTTTCCCCCGGTATCTCCACGTAGGTGCGGTTGCCGATAATCTGCATACGCACTCTCTCTACCCTTATCGACGCCTGAAGGCGTGTCCCGTTTCAATTTTATAGCACGCAGGCCCGCTCTGGTCTCAGGAAAACTCCTTATCTTTTCGTTAATAGTTTCTCATGAGCGGCTTTCGGACACCGGCCCCCAACTCGGGCCCCCAACTCGGGCTTGACTGTTGAATCCGATGTGGAGTATACTCCACATGCGTGCAAACGGTTCAAATCGTCTTCGACGAGGAATTGCTCCGTGCCGCCGATCGCGCCGCGCGCCGGGTCCGGGTCAATCGTTCTGCTTTCGTCCGCGAGGCTCTCCGGCAATACCTAAAGCGGATCGAAACTCGGGAGCTGGAGCTTCGCGACCGCAAAGGTTACCTCCGGCGCCCCGTTACAGGCGGCGACGTTTCTGAATGGGAGCAAGTTGCCGCATGGCCGCAGGACTAGCGCGGGGCGAAGTCCGGCTGTATCGCTTCGCGCACCCGGACAAGCAACGACGTGTGGTCGTGTTGACTCGAGATAGCGCGGTTCCCTACCTGTCAACGGTCACGGTCGCCCCCATCACATCCGCCCTACGTGGAGTCCCCTCGCAGGTCGTCCTGGACGAAACCGACGGGATGAAGTCTCCTTGTGCGGTGAATCTCCACAACCTCGTCACGGTGTCGAAGGCGCATCTTGGCCGCCGGGTGGCCTTTCTCAGCGGCGAGCGGATGCAGGAGATTTGTCGTGCCGTTGGTTTCGCGCTTGGGTGCAGATGACGGGTGGGCGTGTCCGCTCGACCAGATGACCTTCAATGCGGGCTTTGGGCTGCTTGGTGTCGACCAGCAAGTCCACGCCCGCCGCGGGCCGGTGCTCGAAACCAAACGCGCGTCGAAGAGTTGTTCAAGGTGTCGGTCGTAAGCAGGGGCTCAGCACAGCGCTGCTTGTCTCACAGCCGATCACAGCGATCTCAGGAAGGCGAGCAGGACCTCTTTCTCCGCACGCGGCAAGGCCAGGAAGCTGTCCCGCGTTCGGGCGGCCTCGTTGTCGTGGCGGCGGATGACCGCTTCCGGCGTGGCGGCGCTGCCGTCGTGCAGCAGGGGACGCCGGAGGCGCAGCCCCCACAGGGCCGGCGTGCGGATCTCGTCGCCCGTTGCCGCCGCCTGCTCGATGCCGTCGCCGGCGCCGATGTCGTGGAGCAGCAGGTCGGAGTAGAGCCGCACCGGCTTGCGGTCAAACACCGGGTTCGGACTCGGCCCGGTGCGCAGCTCCGGCACGTGGCAGGCGGCGCAGCCAATCTCGCGGAATACCTGCTCCCCGCGCTGAACGGCGGCGTCGATCGGCCCGCGGGGAACCGGCGCCAGGAACTTCATGAAGAGCTCGAACTTATCGATGCCCCGCAGGCCGGTCAAGCGGTCGCGGACGTCTTCGGGGTCGGAGGCGGCGTCGCAGCGCCGCAGGGTCTCTGGGCTGATGCCCGCCGCGGCTTCGGTGGGGAACAGGTCATTGGTGATCCCCATTTCGTTCAAATAGGCGTCGCCGGCGAAGGCGAGCAACGTCGCCTGCTGGGCCTTCCAGCCGAAGCGCCCGATGCGCTCCCGCCCAGTGGCCACGTCGACGATGCGCGCGGCGCGACCCTTGATGCCGTCGCCGTTGCGGTCCTCGGGATCTTCGAGCGCCACGATCGCCTCGTCCGGAATCGCCTCCACCAGGCCCCCACCAAACAGCGGGATGGAGATCCTTCGGGCGATCACGTTCGCCTCCGCCGGAATGCGCGGATGGCAGTTGTGCGGTGGGATCGAGAAGAGGTGATAGAGTGTCCCGCCACCCAGCACCGTGAACCGGCCGTCGTCGTCCCGGTATCCAGCGCGTATTTCGGTGATGGTCCCCGAGCCGCCGATGGCCGGCACGTTGTGGCACGCGGCGCAGCTTGCGGCGTTGAAGGCCGGCCCCAGCCCGTCGGCGACCGTCTCGACCGAGGTGAAGTCTTCCAGGCCCACCCGGAAGCGCTCGAACTCGGCAGCGGTGATCTCCGGGAGCGGTCCTCCTACCGGGGGATCCTGACCTGCGAGCACTGCCAACGCCGCCAGCACTGCGAATCGGTTACTCTTCGACAATCAGCACCCCCCGCATCATGTTGTGCCCGGCCCCGCAGGGCTTGGAGCATTCGAACTCGTACCGCCCGGGCCGGTCGGCGTGAAAAACGACCTTCAGCTCGCCCTTCCCGCGCTTGGGGATCACCTCGTTGATTCCCGCCGCTGGAATCCGAAACCCGTGGTTGGTGTCCTCGCTGTGAATCCGAAACTCGACCACCGTCCCCGCCTTCACCTTCACCTGCGAGGGGATGAAGGTGAACCGCTCGGCGGTCATGTGAATGACCTTTGTCGGCGGCGCCGCCGCCAGCAGCAAAAGAAGCCAGAGCATCAGAACCACCACCCGATTCCGAAATTGAGTGAATTCACCGCCTTCACGACGGAGCTCGCGTTGCGCAAGAACGTGTAGTCAAACTTGACAGCCACATCCGGCTCCGGGTAATATGTAGCCCCTACCACCCAGGCCGACCGGTCAAACTGCTTCAACGGCAGGAAACCCCGCGGCATCCTGTTCTGCGTGTCGAAGTTCTCGTAGCGGGCGAACAGGGCCAAGTCGCGATTGAACCGCCGCGGCAGCACTCGCACCGCCGGCTCGAAGTAAAAGCCGCGCAGCCGCTCGGCCACGTTGGGGCTGACACCCGTCTCCCGCTGCAAGGCAAGGTTCAACTCCCCGGCTTTGCTGATCGCGACCTGCGCGTACTCGCCGCGAAAATCGAAGCGTCCCAGCCGGTAGCGCCCATCGATCTCAAACACCTTCACCCGCGGGTTGACGCCCCGAAACCGGAAGCCTGTCGACCCGCGCCAGAAACTCGCCCCCAGCGCCAGGCGTGGAATCCCATGGTACTCAAGCCGCCCGGTCTGGGCGGGATTCTGCCAGGAAGACTGAAAACCCTTCTGGCGCCCCTCGCGCAGCCCCTCGGCGGCGCTGAAGCCGGTGGCGTCAAGCGGCGACATCAGGTAAGCCTTGTAGACCAACCCGCGCCCCAGGTCCCCGAACACGCCGACCCCGGTGTCGAACCACGTCGAGGGCAGGATCACCGTGTCCACGAAGGGGCGCTCCACGCCGTGAAAGGATGGCGGCTCGTGCCGCTCGTTGATCAGCCCCACCGGCGCGAGCAGCATTCCGCCGCGCAGGTTGAAGTACGGCTTGACCAGGAAGTCCAGGTACGCCTGCTCCAGCTCCAATTCGCCCTTCTCCTCGCGCCCCTCGACAAACGCGTGCTCCACCTCCAGCTCTGACCAGAACTTGATGCGATCCGAAAAGCTGTGGCCAAACAACAGCACGAAGCGGTGAAAATCGAGCTGCCCCGGCTCGCCGCGCGGCTTGTTGAAATGAAAGTCCATGTACCCCGAAACGGGCAGCCGCATCTCCGGCGTCCTTTCGGCCTCCGTGGGGTAAGCTTCTGACTTGCCCCCCGGCTTGTCTTCTGGCTTGGTCCCCGGCTTGGTCCCCAGTAACTGCTGAATCTGCTGCTCGAGCTGCTGAACCCGCCGCTCCAGCTCCTCAATCCGCCGCTCCCGGTCGTCCCCGGCGGCCCCCGCTTCCCCCGTCAGAATCGACGCTAGGATGATACAATAACCCAGAGACCATCTCATGTTAACCATGGTTAGCATTAAATTATAACTATGTCAAGACCTCGCCTGGAAGTTTCCCGAGAGGATTACATCAAGACCGTCTGGGAGCTGAGCGCCACCGGAGAGAAGGTCATCGCCGCGCAGCTCTGCCGCGAACTGGGCGTTTCCTCCGCCGCCGTGTCCAAGGCGCTGCAACGGCTCCACCGCGACCGCCTCATGACGCAGTCGACCGGCGGCTCCATCGCCCTTACCCCTGAAGGCCGCCGCCTCGCCGAGCGGCTCGTCCGCCGCCACCGCCTGGTGGAAAAGCTCCTCTATGAGGCGCTGGATTTCCCCTGGGACGAGGTGCACGAGGAGGCTGAGCGGATGGAACACGCCATCTCCGACCGCCTCGAGGCCCACCTGCTGGCGCACTTCGGTGAGAAGGCGACTTGCCCCCACGGCTACGCGGTCAGCCCCAGGCCCAGCCACCGCCCCGGCGGCCGGCCCCTGGCGGAGTTGGCGGAAGGGCAGACCGGATCCATCATCCGGGTCTATGAAAAGGATCCCGCTCTGTTGAAGTTATTCGCCACCCTGGGGTTGAAGCCCGGCGCAAGGGTCCGCCTCCGCCGTAAACTCGCCGATGAGACCTTCGAGGTCCAGGTCGAGGGCCGCACGGTTCAGATCGGTCTGAAAGCCGCCCGCGGGTTGTGGCTCAGTGCTGAACCTTGACCACGTTCTCCGCCTGCGGCCCTTTTTGCCCAGCCACGACTTCGAACTCTACGGTGTCGCCCTCCTGCAAGGTCTTGTAGCCCTCGGTCTGAATAGCGGAAAAGTGTACAAACACGTCGGGCCCGTCCGCCTGCCCGATGAACCCGTATCCTTTGGAGTTGTTGAACCACTTGACGGTTCCCTGCACCCTGGCCACGTTCCCACCTCCTAGCTCCTCTGAATAGTATAAGTCCCGCCTTGCTTGCAACTCCTGTGGTGGCATACAATATGCCCAGCAGGAGCCACTTAGTCATGATCCGCTTCGATGCCGAGAAACCCGTACATTTCTGCGATGGGCTGACGCGCCGAGACTTTCTCCACGCCGGCTCGCTGGCCTACCTGGGCCTGGGTTTGACCGAACTGGCGGGCCTGAAGGCCCTGGGGGCGGTCAACCAGCAGAAGGACGTCAACTGCATCATGCTGTTCCTGGTGGGCGGGCCGAGCCAGCTCGACACCTGGGACATGAAGCCCAACGCGCCGGCGGAGATCCGTGGGCCCTACAAGCCGATCAAGACCAACGCGCCCGGCATCCAGATCAGCGAGGTGTTCCCCCGCATGGCCCGGAATGCCGACAAGTTCGCCCTGGTCCGGACTCTTTACCACACCGCCGCCGCCGTGCATGACACCGGCCACCAAAT
>JACQDI010000566.1 GCA_016201195.1 Acidobacteriota bacterium
ACCGGACGGTTCGCTGGAAAAGCCTGGTTTGCTTCTCCATCGACACCCCCATGCGTACCACGCCTAGGCGTGCGCGTTTGGCCTGCCGGGTTTTCCATTCCACCAGGCCGCTCTCCGACGGCGCCAGAACCGGCAGCACCACTTCCAGCAAACGGGCGCTCTCAAGCTGCACCGTTGATTCGTCGGGGGAGTCTTTTGCAGTGGTTCGGGGAATGTGGATCTTCGGATAGTCCGCCCGGCTCACTTGGATCGGAGTGTCGGCCCGGGCATCGGCCAGGACTACAAACAGAACGTCCTCCACCGACAGAGCCTGGCGCGCGATTCGCTCCAGTTCGGTACGATCCCCCACCAGCATGGCAAACTCACTCTGGCTGGCCACAAACTCGGCCAGAGACTTGGCCTGCAAGTGCAGTTGACGCTGGAACGCAGCCAGTTGCAGCGCCAGCACCAGCACAGTGACCACGATGACCGAGATACCCCCCAGTAGAAAATTCGACGCCAGGGCCCGGGCCAGAAGGCTCTCGTTGAGGCGCCGGCGGATCCAACCAACTCCGGTCATCGGTACACCACCAGCTTGCCGTGGCGAGACCCTGCGGCCTCCAAACCAAGCAGGCGCATCACCCGCTGGTTCACCGCAACCTGTAGCTTCCGAGGATTCTCGTCGGCCAGACCTGCTCGTCCGGCCAAAAAGGCGAGGGCCGCCTCGGCCGTCTGCTGTCCCATGTCCTGGAAATCGGGATAAATCCCCACCGCCGCGCCGGCCCGCACGAAACTGGACGAAAAGCCGATAATGGGCAGGCCATTTTCCAGAGAAGCGAGGATCAGAGGCTTCACCGTGGTCTGGTTGTAAAGGGAGCCGTCAGGCAGTACGAGCACAAAGTCCGCCCTGCCTTTGAACGAGCGAAAGACCCGCAGCAAATCTTCCGGATGGGAACATTCCGCCGTCTGGAGTGTGAAACCGTGCTGCCGGGCCTGCGCCGAGAGGATCGAATCCGCCGGTGCGTCGCGGGAGGGATTTCGGATCAGCCCGAGGCGTGTTCTGCCCGGGAAAAGGCTCGCCAGTTCAGCGGCGATGCTGGAAAGCGGGACGTCGAGACTAACAGCAGCTACGCGGCGAGGGGCAGTTGGTCCCGCGGATGCAACTCGGGCCGAATCGGAGCGCAGGATCATGGTGGCCAGCATCGGGGTATCAGCCCTGCGCGCGTTGGCGGCATTCCATGCTTCCGTGCCCACGGCAATAATCAGGCGCGGTGCGCCGCTGCGCAGCGCTTCCTCCAGGTCTGCCGAGCCCTGCGCCGCCTTCAAATCCACGACGCTCGGGCTCTGGCCGGCGTTGCTCAACCCCAGCCGGATTCCCTCCACCGCCTCGTTGTACGGTTCGGCTGCGGAAGTGAAAATAACGAGCACCTGATTGGATGGCCCCGCCCGCAGCGCCAGCATCAGAGTGGCCGAGGCAGCAAAGCCCAGCAGCAGCCGACGCAGGCAATTTGCGTTCACCGCTACTCCAGCGCCCGCCAGATCAGCTTCACAAAGACAGATCGCCCGTCTTGCCGCATGCCGTCCACAGCGAGCGCCACAGGATCGGAGTAGCGCCTGTCGAACAGATTGCGAATTCCGAACTGCACATCAAACTGGGGGTGCAGAAGCCGGTTGGTCGTGACGGTCACATCGGCGAGGAAAACCGGGGGGAGGGAATCCCCGCCTCGCGTGTTGCGCGGGCTGAGGTACTGCATGCTGGAGCTGAGGTAGAGCTTCTGCCGCGCGAGGGGCGCCGCAAACCGGAGCTTGCCCAGGCGCCGGGGCGAGTTGGGCAGCCATCCCGTGGCTTCGTTCACCGCTCTCTGCCAGGCGAAGCTGGCGGTCGTTTCCAACCAGCGCGACGGCTGCCCTGCCAGTTCCAGCTCCACCCCGTCGGAGCGGCTGCCGGCGCTGTTCTGGAACTGCTGCAGGTTCTCCGTGACCAGGTTGGCCTGAATCAGATTGTCAATGTCGTAGTGGTAGACGTTGATCACAGCGGTCAGGTCGCGCCGGATCTTCCGCTCGGCCGAGATCTCGAACGTATTGGCGGTCTCGGGCCGCAGCCCCTTGCTGGGCAGAAACGACAGCCCTCCGTCGTCATAGTATTTTTCGTACATGCTAGGATTGCGAAAGGGCCGGCCGTAAACGAACTTGTAAACCGTTTGCGGCGACCTCTGATAAACCAGGGCCAGGCGGGGCGACACAGAGTTGTTGAAGTTGCGCGAAACATCAACGCGCAGCCCCAAATAGGCCTTCCAGCGCCTGGACAGGTCCCATTCCTGCTGGGCGAACCCCGCATACAGGCGGTCCGGACGGCTGATGCGCAACTGTTCGTAGTAGACCGGGGAAACTGCGAAATTGCGCTGGAGATTTCGCAAGTCCACAGTGGCCTGCATTCCGGCCGTGAGCCGGCCGATGCGGGGGACCGAAAAGCTGTAGGTGAGTTGAGATCTGACCCAGTCCCCTCGGCCGATATTGCGGAAGTCCTGAACCCCATCTTCCACCGCGTAATCGAACCGGTCATCATATCGGTATTGATCGTAGGAGATCTCCCAGCGTAGCTTGCCCGTAGCTCCTATATCGCCGGTGCGCGCGGCGCGGAAGAAATTGCGCTGGTCGCGAACCCGGGCGCCGCGGTGATTGAACAGGGTGTAGATGTCCCAACTGACCGGCGGCTGCTTTTCGCGGCTGTTGAGGTAGGCGATGAAATCCCAGTTGCGCCAGATCAAGTTGGCGAAACTATGGTACCCCCGCTCGCCGTCGAGCCGGTCGGCCACCCCATGGTTCGTCTCCGGGGCGTCGAACTCCGGGAAGTAGAGGGTTTGCCCTCCGTTGTTGAAAAAAGATCCGGCCAGCAGCAGGTTGGCGCCCTTGCCCAGGTTCATCGAGCCGGATACCAGCACCTTCCTCTCGCCCAGGCTGTCCGTTTCGGTGGAGGTGCGCACCCCGGTCTGGTCCACCGGGGACTTGGTCACCACGTTGACGGTGGCGAAGATGCCATTGCTGCCGTAAAGCGCCGAGGTGGGTCCGCGAATAATCTCGATGCGCTGCACCAGGAACATGTCCAGCCCGAAGTCCTGGCCGAAAAAGTTGTTGGAGCTGTAAATGTTTTCGGTGAGAGGATGACCATTGAGCATCACCAGGAACCGGGTGTTGTAGTCGCCTGGCAGAGAGAAACCATGAACGCCGACATAGTGATAGATCCGGTCGTAGGTCAGGTCGAAACCCCGGACGCCGGCCAGCGCTTCTCCCAGGGTGCGGTATCCGTACTTGCGGATGTCGGCGGCGGTGATGACGGTGACGTTGGCCGGCGCCTCCTCGAGCGACTGCGTGTGCAGGGCGGCCGCTTCCACTACGGGCAGCTCTTCAAACAGAGCCTGCTCACCGGGAACACTCTTGGCCGGATCGCGTGCGGCTGACGAGCCTTGGGCCCCTTGCATCGGATGGACCGCCGCCGCGCCGGCGGCCAGGATCACCAAAATCAGCCCGAGCGGAGGGCAAGTCTTCAGTGGCATTGGGTTAACCTCACCCGCACTCGGGCGGGCATCTGTTACCCTTATCGGCACCAGCAGCGCGTTCTGCCAGTCTTATTTGCGAATTGCGAAGCGGATCTTCTATCCGGTACTGGCCCAGAGCGGTATACTGGCTTTCGCTTCCAGGAGGCTCGCCATGCGTAACAATCTCTCCTCCCGGCGGGAGTTTGTGGCCGGGGCGGCTATGACAGCCGCGGCTTATGCTCAGGCCCGTGCCCAGGTGCGGGGGGCGAATGACCGGCTGCGGATCGCCATCGTGGGGCCGGGGTCGCGCGGCACCGCCCTGATGCGGGACTTTTACCAGTTCGCGCAGGAGATGAACGCGGAGATGGTCGCCGTGTGCGACCTGTGGTCGAAGCGGCAGGACCAGGCGGCGGCACGGGTCAAGGAGATGACCGGCCGCGAGCCGCGTAAAGTGCAGCACATCGAGGACGTGCTGCAGATGAATGACGTCGACGCGGTGATCATCGCCACGCCGGACTTCGCCCATGCCAAGTTGCTCACACAAGCCGTCAAGGCGGGCAAGGACGTCTACTGCGAGAAACCCATGGGGAATGTCCTCGCGGAGGTCAAAGAGGCCTACCGCACGGTGAAGGCGTCCAAGCAGGTGGTTCAGATCGGCACCCAGGGGCTGAGCACGGGGAATTACCAGGCGGCGGCCCAGTTCGTCCGGTCGGGCAAGCTGGGCGTCATCAGCAAAGTAGTGCTCGAGACGAACTACAACGGCCCGCGCTGGCGGGGCGTGCCGGCGGTGAAGGAGATCCAAGAGCAGGACACCGACTGGAATGCCTGGCTGCTGGGGAGGCCGCCGCGGCCCTTCGATCCCCGGCTCTACTTCGAGTTCCGCCTTTATCAAGGCTTCTCGAGCGGCATCCCGGACCAGTGGATGAGCCACGCCATCGCCGGCGTCCACCACGTCATGGACGACTATTTCCCCCACAGCGTAGTAGCCAACGCGGGCGCCTTCGTGTGGAAGGACGAGCGGGAGAACCCGGACACGTTCCAGGCGCTGCTCGTCTACCCGAAGGGGTTCATGGTCAGCTACTCGACCATGTTCGGCAACGACTCACCCGCGGTGAATCGCTATTACGGGCTGAACGGAACGATGGAAGAGACCGGGCGCGAGAGCTACGTCGTCAAGGGAGTCGGAGGAGACAAGCGGCCCGCGCGGATCAGCGAGGAAATCACCCTCCAGCCCATCAACCCCGTGCAC
>JACQDI010000567.1 GCA_016201195.1 Acidobacteriota bacterium
GATGATGCGGGCGTGTTCTTTGGGGTTACGGACCCAATGGTCGTACGATTCGTGTTGCCAGAACGGCCGTCCAGCGCAGTCGAGAATGCGGTTCGCTTGTAGCGCGGTGTAGTTCTTTGTTGATTTGGTGATGCGTGCCAGTTGCACGTGAGGACGCCAGAGGACGTGGACATGGTTGGCCATGATCACCCACGCGTCGAGGTCGTAGAGTCGGAGTTGCTGTTCCCCGTAGTGGAGCGCGTCAACGACACATTGGGCGATACGGGTGTCGTTGAGCCATAGCGGACCGGCAGTGGCCAGGTCGAGTATGCGGTCGGTTCGCGCGAAGGCTTGGCCTGATGTTTCGCGGTCTTGCCGGCGGATGTGCTCGGGTGGCAGCGAGCCGTAAAGGCGCCAGGTAACAAAAAGCGCCGCGCTTGATGGATCCCAGTGGGGGAGGCGCCTCTTGTAGTAGCTCACGTCACGGTTTCAGTATTCCAGACGGGCAAGCCAGAGGCCTACCCCACAGCGAAAACCCTAAAAAGCTCACCAGAGGCCTTGACCTCTGGTGAGCATCCCAATGTAAGGGAGAAAGCTCCGACGGTGTAGCAGTCCGTCGAGAACTTTTGATCGGATCTTATTTCCCCCCGGAGGCCAAGTCAAGGGGAAATCAAACTAAATTTTTCCTTATAACCTACTTATTTTCTTATACTTGCAGGCGAGCAAAATTTTCACAGCCAGTCTTTCGACCATGTGGAGTCGGAGCCCCAGAGGCCGGTTTTGCCTGTATCAGATTGAAAAAGAAGGGGTTACTTGTCGTTGAGGTGCAAACGGACGAAATCCCGGTCGATCTGGCTTTCCCAGTCCCGGCCGGGGAGAATTTTGCTCAACAGAATCCGGAAACCACCCACACCGAGGCCGGCGATTACGCAGAGGCCGGCGAGGATGGCGCACAGTAGCATGATGTTCAGAATCAGGTCACCGATGTTGTCTCTTTTCGAGAGCGGCTGCTGGCTCCAGGTCAGAGTCGCCTCGTAGCGGACGTGGGCGAGGAGCTTCTCGGCCTCGTCGCGCGAGAACGGATCAACGACGGCGGCAATGAGTACACCGCTACGCTTGACGACGAGGCTGGGCAGCTTCTGAAATTCCTCGGCCTGGGCGCGGGCGAGTTGTGGCGTGGGGTAGCTGAACAGGGCCATCTTCAAGCGGCCGCCGCCGGCCGCGTATTCAGCCATCTGGGCCTCGGTGCCGTAATGGAACGCGACCACCGAGGGCGGAATCGACGGCGCGAGCTTGGCGAGGACCACCGGGCCCAGGATGTAACGCTCCGAGTTGGGGATCAGGCCTTCGAGCGGCATGCGCTTCACCAGCGGGGGCGGGGCGGAGTGCTCGAAGCGGGGCAGGATGGAGAGCATAGCCTCCAGGGGCTCCGGGTCGGGCTTCGCGCCGCGCAGGATGATGACGTAGTTGCCGTACTGGAAGTAGGTCGCGTCGCCCGCTTCGACACCGCGCTCACCCATATCGACGGACTTGGCCTCGGGCGGCCGCAGCCATTCATACATGCCGAAGGCGCCGGTAGGATCCTTGGCGCGCAGGGCGGAGATTTCGAGCTTTCGGTCGCCGGCGGCATACTGCGATTTCTCAGCGGCGTCAAAGCCGTACTCCTTGTAGACCGCCGCTTCGGTGGGGGTGAATGCCTGCGTCTTGGTCTGGTAGAAGTCGCCCAGGCGCTGGGGGAGGATAGCCGCGGAAGCGACGACGGAGACCAGCGTGAAAAGCAAAATCGCACGCCAAGACGCAAAGGACGCCAAGGGCGCAAAGAGGTTTGCTTGGCGTACTTTGCGATCTTTGCGTCTTTGCGTGATCAGGCTCCGTGGCATTTTTTATATTTCTTGCCGCTGCCGCAGGGGCAGGGGTCGTTGCGGCCCACCTTTTCGCCCTTGATCACCTGGGCTACGGCCGGGCCGTTACCGCCGGCGCCGACCAGTTGCAGCTCGGCCAGCTCCTTTTCCTTCTTGCGGCGGATGTTGCGGGTGAAGTCCTCGATGGAGCTGCGGGCGGCTTGCTCTCGGACCTGCGGCACCACCGGTTGCAACTCCTCGGCGCCCTCGTCGGGGTTGCCAATCTGCTGGATCTGGACGGGCTGGAGAAAGAAGAGGTACCGCAGGGTTTCGTCCTCGATCCGGTCCATGAGGGCCTGGAACATGTCGAAGGACTCTTTCTTGTACTCGACCAGGGGATCCTTCTGGCCGTACCCGCGCAGGCCGATGCCTTCCTTGAGATGATCCATGGAGAGCAGGTGGTCTTTCCACTGCGTATCCAGGATCTGAAGCATGATCATGCGCTCGTGGTAGCGCATGGCCTCCGTGCCGATTAACGCTTCCTTTTCGTCGTAGCGCTGGTAGAGCAGCTCGACGACGCGGTCGAGCATCTCGTGGCGGGTCATCTGCTGCAAGTCGAGGTGATCGATCTTGACGCCAAACTGGCTGAGGACGTCGGTGCGCAGGCCATCGTATTCGTAGGTGTCGGGGTGCGCCTTGATCGGGCAGCGGGCGTCGATGTAGACGTTGACCAGGTCGCGGATGATCTCCTGGATGTATTCCTTCTGGTCGAGGCCCTCCAGCAGCCTCTTGCGCAGGCCGTAAACGGCTTCGCGCTGCTTGTTCATGACGTCGTCGTATTCGAGCAGGTGCTTGCGGGCCTCGAAGTTCTGGGCCTCGACGGCTTTCTGGGCGGCCTCGATGCGCTTGGAAATCATGCGCGACTCGATGGGGACGTCTTCCTCCATGCCCAGCTTGAGCATGAGATTCTGGATGCGCTCGCCGCCGAAGATGCGCAGCAAGTCGTCCTGGAGCGAGAGGTAGAAGCGGGAACTGCCTGGGTCGCCCTGGCGTCCGGCGCGTCCGCGGAGCTGGTTGTCGATGCGGCGGGCCTCGTGGCGCTCGGTGCCCAAAATGTGCAGGCCGCCCAGCGCCACCACCTCGTCGTGCTCCTTGTCGCACTGCTCCTTGTATTTCTGGTAGACCGCTTCCCACTCCTCCTTGGAGACCAGATCGGGGTTCTTGCCGGCCTTGCGGAAGTGCTCCTTGGTCATGTAGTCGGGGTTGCCCCCCAGCAGGATGTCCGTGCCGCGGCCTGCCATGTTGGTGGAGACGGTGACCACGGCCTTGCGCCCGGCCTGGGCGACGATCAGCGCCTCGCGCTCGTGCTGCTTGGCGTTCAGGATCTCGTGCTTCACGGCCATCTTCTTGAGGATGGCGGAAAGCCTTTCGGACTTCTCGATCGAGATGGTGCCCACCAGCACCGGCTGGCCCCTTTCGGTCAGCGCCTTGATCTCCTTGGCGGCGTTGCGGAACTTCTCGATCTCCGTGCGGTAGACGATGTCGGAGTTCTCGTTGCGGATCAGGGGGCGATTGGTGGGGACGACGGTGACTTCCAGCTTGTAGATCTTGCCGAACTCGGCAGCTTCCGTGTCAGCCGTGCCGGTCATGCCGGCCAGCTTCTTGTACATGCGGAAGTAGTTCTGGAAGGTGATGGTGGCCAGAGTCTGGTTCTCGCGCTCGATCTTGACCTTTTCCTTGGCTTCCACCGCCTGGTGCAGGCCGTCGGACCAGCGGCGCCCGGGCATCAGGCGGCCGGTGAACTCGTCGACGATGATGACCTCGCCGTCCTTGACCACATAATCCTTGTCCCTGTGGAACAGGGTATGCGACTTGAGCGCCTGCTGGACGTGGTGGTTGGTCTCGAAATTGGCGAGGTCGTACAGGTTGTCGATGCCGAGCAGGCGCTCGAGCTTGGCCACGCCCTCCTCGGTGAGGGCTGCGGCGCGGTGCTTCTCGTCGATGGTGTAGTCGCCGGTGGTGCGGCGCTCCTCGGGAGTCTTGCCCTCGATCACCTCGCCCCGGACCAGCTTGGGGATGATGCGGTCGATCTTGTAGTACTTGTCGGTGGATTCCTCGCTGGGGCCGGAAATGATCAGCGGGGTGCGGGCCTCGTCGATCAGGATGGAGTCCACCTCGTCGACGATGGCGTAGTGGTGGCCGCGCTGGACGCAATCGGCGAGGTCGAACTTCATGTTGTCGCGCAGGTAGTCGAAGCCGAATTCGTTGTTGGTGCCGTAGGTGACGTCGGCGGCGTAGCTTTGGCGGCGCTCCTCGTCGTCCAGGTCGTGGACGATGACGCCGACCGAGAGGCCGAGGAACTTGTAGAGCTTGCCCATCCACTCGGAGTCGCGTTTGGCCAGGTAGTCGTTGACGGTGACCACGTGGACGCCCTTGCCCTCCAGGGCATTGAGGTAGACGGGGAGCGTGGCCACGAGCGTTTTGCCCTCGCCGGTCTTCATTTCAGAGATCTGGCCGCGGTGGAGCACCATGCCGCCGATGAGCTGGACGTCGAAGTGGCGCATCTTGAGTGCGCGGCGGCCGGCCTCGCGGCAGACGGCGAAGGCCTCAATCAACAAGTCATCAAGAGCGGCGCCCTGGGCCAGGCGTTCCTTGAACTCGATGGTTTTCGCCGCCAGCGCTTCGTCGCTAAGCTGCTGCATCTGCGGTTCCAGGTCGTTGATGAGCTGGACGACCGGCAACATCTTCTTGACTTCGCGCTCGTGCTTGGTGCCGAAAATCCTGGCGAGAAGCGTGTCAATCATGGCTGGAGCAAACTCTTTGTACTATTGTACCTTGGAACGTCCCGTCGGGGCAGCGACGTTGCCCCACTCTAACTCACTCTAGGTTCATCATCCAAACGTCGGCCTCAGTAACGAGCAGACTGAAATAGATCCAGCGATCACCGCGAGAGATCGCAAAATATCGCGAAATCTCATGAGGAGTGACCGCGAGGACCTCATGAACCTTCCCGGAGCGGGAGTCGAGCAGGTGGAGCTTTCCCTGGTCGTGGAACAGCAGCCTGCGGCTGTCGCTGAGCCAGCGTGGGTATTTTCCGAAGTCTGTCACCCGCTCGAACTTCTGGGAGTCAAAAGAATAGACGGCAATACCCGCAGAGCTGCCGTCGGGGCGTTGCCAGTGCCCTGCCAGTTTTTTCCCGTCCGGAGACCAATCCTGGAGCCAAAACCACACGTTGGGTTCGCTCGACGGGGGCAAAGACCGCACGGTCTGTTCGTTCCAGGGCTTCCCGACCTGGACGATGGAGGGATTGCGGCCCTGAATCGTGTAAGCGAGGCGCGCACCATCTGGCGACCAAACAGGAACGATAACGATTCCGCGACGATCGTTGGTGAGTTGCTCGAGCCCGCTGCCGTCCGCGTTCATGGCCCAGATTTCAAACTTGCCGCTGCGGTTGGAGTGAAAAGCAATGCGCTTCCTGTCCGGCGACCAGCGCGGCTGGCGGTCTCTGTGAATGTCATCGGTGAGCTGGCGGAGCCCGGTACCATCGGTCCTGAC
>JACQDI010000568.1 GCA_016201195.1 Acidobacteriota bacterium
ACCTACGGTGTATACGCGGCTCGAAGTGCGGTAAGCCCTCTGGTTTCCCAGGGGCGGAACACCCAAACTACGGAAGGCGTTTGGCCAACGCTCTATTACCTCCATCATAAGGGCAAGGTGCAAGGGCTGGAGGGGGCGGAGGCTGCAAGTTATTGAAAAACAGGGAAAGAAAAGTTGAAAAAAGTTGTGATCACTTTACCGGACCCAGGTAGCGGTCGAGCCAGTCCAGGGTTTCCTTGATCAACTCGGTTCGCGGGATGTTGTGGCCGCTCTCGTAGAGGATGTGGCGTTTGTTTTCTTTGGGCGTTCCAAGCAGGCGGAACAAGGGTTTCTGCGAGGTCTCGATAGGGAAGAAGAAATCGTAGCGGCCGTTGAGCATCAAGACCGGTGTCTTGACGCGGGAAACGAAGTTGATCATATCGGCTTCGGGCAGGGCCTTTTGGAAACAGAAGCCGCCGACGCCGAGCACGGCCACCTTGATGCGGCTCTCCATCACGATCATGGCGGGCGACACTTGCGACCCCCAGCTAAAGCCGTAATAGCCGATTTTGTTACGATCGATTTCGGGGCGGCTCTCCAGATAGTCGAGGGACCTTCCCAGGTCCTTCGACCACATGATCATGTGGTCCCGGTAGAAGCTGGTGGTGTCGGGAACATCGGACTTGAGGTCGTCGCCCCGCTCATAGGTTCCCTTGTAAATGGGGAACATGACAGCCCGACCGCCCTGGAGCAGGAAATCCAGAAGATCGAACCTCCTCAACTCCTTGCTGGAACGAAGACTGATCACTCCCGAGCCGGGGAAAAACACGATCGTCTGATACGGAGGGGCCGATTTTTTGGGCAGAAACAAATAGGCTGCCACGCGCTCATTGCCGTAAGCGGCGGCAAAAGTGACCTTCTCCTTTTTCCAGCCCGGATCGGATTCGTCGACGGATTCCACAGCAGGATTGAGCGGTGTCTTATCGTATGAATACAGACTTCGGTAGGCGCGAAAAACCTCGTCGGAGACGGGCTTTTCCTTCTCGAAGTCCCGGTTCGTGATAGACAAAACGTCGTCGGTGCCCGGCTTGGCGACCGCCTCGGAAGAGGCGTACCTCACGCACCGGAAGCCGAAGTTGGCGGAGCGGTCGAAAGGTGAGCGGGCGTCGGCGTCGGTGAACATGTAGACGGGCTCGTTCCAGGCGCCGCCCAGAATGTAACGCTTGCCGTCGCCGGTTCCGTTCCAACACCACTCCTTGACGTTACCCGCCATGTCGTAGGTTCCGAATGCGTTCATCCCCGGGTACGTTCCGATGCGGGCCGGGCCCTGGCCGGCGAAGTTGCTGAGGGGCACAACGGCCCAAGCGGTCCCCGTCACGGCCGCCTTGTTCCAATGAAAGATGGTGGGCAGACTCTTGCCCGCAAACTCAGCGTACGCGGCCGCCTCGTACCAGCTAATGCCAGTCACCGGATAGTCATCCTGGCCGCGGGCGTAGTCGCCCAACTCCCAAGTCGTGGGGCCGGGCCGGCCTGTGGCGTCGCGGAACTGGGCGATGGCTTCTTGCCAGGAGAGAGTTCGGCCGTCTTTCACGAACTTTTCTTTCCAATACTCCTGCTTCTGGTAGCAACCGCGGTCCACAAACTCCTTGAACTGCTTGTTGGTGACCTCGTACTTGTCAATCCAGTAGTCTTGAAGGGGGACCGGCGCGATGTGCTCAAAGCCGGGGATGACGAGGGCGTAGGGAGCGTTACCGCCCGAGACGCGAACCATGCCGGGAGGCGCGCTCGCTTCCTCATCCAGCGTCAATGCGATCGGAGCGAAGGCGTCCGCGTAGATGCCGCCGATGCCGCGTTCGACTGTTTGAAAGCCTTTCTTCTCGACCTTCCAGCGGAGGAGGCCCCGCGGAACCCGGAGCCTCTCAAGGGGCGAGCGGCCAGTGTATTCCCAGGGACTGTCGGCGGCGCTGTACTCCCTGAAGTACACATCGGCGCCGGGCGGGGTCGTTTGAATCGCGACGGTCCTCGACATTCTCGACCAGAACCCGGCGAGGGTGGGGTCAGCCGCCGGAAGATACTTCTCGGCCTGGCGGGCGAGAGTGAAGGCGGCCGGATACTTCTCGGCATCGACCAGGCGGCCGATTTCGGGCAGCGCCTGTTCCCGGGCCCAGCGCGCCTTGGAACCTCGCTGGACCAGCCATGCCGTCGCTGCGGCCAGAAGCAAAAGAATCAGAAGCGCGGGCACCGCCACTCTGGGCCGTTTGCTCTGCTCTATGAGAAGCCTTAGATCGATGGGGCGGGTTTGGGAGGCGCTGAGGCTGGAGCGGTAGTCGGCCAGGTCTTTGGCCAGCTCGGCGGCGGAGGGATAACGGGCGCCGCGATCTTTTTCCAACGCGCGAGCGACGACCCGTTCCAATTCCGTCGGAAGACCGGCCCGGACGGACGTGATGGGCTTGGGCTTCTCGTGCACGACGGCGTAGACCAGCGACGGAACGTGGTCGCCCCGGAAAGGGCGCTGGCCGGTGAGCATCTCATAGAGCACCACGCCCAGGGACCAGACATCGGTGCGCGAGTCCACGTGCTCGCCCTGCGCCTGCTCGGGAGACATATAGGCCGCCGTGCCCATGGTGGTCCCGGTCTTGGTGAGTTCGGTGCTGTCCGCCATTTTGGCCAGGCCGAAGTCGACGATCTTCGCCACGCCGTCGCGGGTCACGATGACGTTGGCCGGCTTGACATCCCGGTGCACCAATCCCTGGCCGTGGGCCTTGGCCAAGCCTTGGGCGACCTGGAGGGCGAGGTCGAGGGCTTCGGGGACCGGCAAGGGACCACGCTCGATCTTGTTCTTGAGGGTTTCGCCCTCGTAGTAGGCCATGGCGATGAACAGGTGTCCCTCGCCGGTCTCGTCAATTTCGTGGATGGTGCAGATGTTGGGGTGGTCCAAGGCCGAGGCGGCCTTGGCCTCCTGGATGAAGCGCTTCTTCTGTTCTTCCTCGCGGCCGAAATGAGGCGGCAGAAACTTGAGGGCGACCACGCGATCCAGACGCAGGTCCTGCGCCTTGTAGACCACGCCCATCCCGCCTTCGCCGAGCTTTTCCAGGATCTTGTAATGGGAGAGCTGGTAGCTGGTAATGGTTTCGTCGGTCATGCCTGCGGCGATTGTATCACCCTCGGGGACGCACCGTGGAAAATGGAGCGTGGGGGATCTCCGTTTCCGTCACGCTGCGGGTTTCGGGTGATAGGATGGATGATACCCGATGGAATCCATCTACTACGTCGTCTGCTGGCTGTGTCACCGCTCCTGCGAGCACTGCTACGAGGACCGCTTTCACCCCTACTACGGCGGGGAGCTGCAGCGAGTGGTGGAGGAGGCGCGAGCGAACTCCCCGCGCATCATCGCGAACTTTCCAGAGCGAATGACGTACCTCGAGCTGGACAACGCGACGGAGCGCCGCGGGAGTGTAATCCTGGCGGGTGGGGAGATCCTGCTGGAGCCGGTGCGGGAGGCTGTGCTGTACCCGGCGCTCGAGCTGTTGCACGAGAAGTACCGCGACCGCGGCGGCGTAAAGCTCATCATTCAGACCACCGGCGACACAATCGAGGATCGGATCGTGGACGAACTGCTCGAGCGCCACGTCTGGACGATCTCGGTCTCGGGCATCGATGCGTTCCACGCGGGGCTGGAGCAGGACGCCGCGCAGGAGGCGCTGCGCGATAACCTGACGGCGATGTTCGAGGCCCACGGGATGGAACACTTCGCGCCCGTGGCCGAGCACGCCCGAGAGGCCGCCGATGACGGGCATTACTTTCATTTCTTCGGCGCGACGCCGGATTCCTGGATCGGCAGGTTGTGGCCGCGGGGGCGGGCGCAGCAGAACGAACTTTCCACGGCGACCATTGAGGACAACTTCTGCAACCGCTGGTCGGGGGGATTGAACTTCCTCCAGTACCGGCACAAGGGATCGGAAGTTTCGATCGAGCCCAACGGCAACGTGTACCCGTGCTGCGTCAAGACCAGGCTGCCGATCGGGAACCTGCTGGAGCGAAAGCTCGAAGAAATCCTGGAAGGGCTCGTCGGGAATCCGGTTTACGAGGCGATCTCCATGGGGCATCCGGAGCGGATGGGGATCACCCGGGGATGGAGCGTGGAGAAGTTCCTGGAAAAATCGAAGCTGACTTTGCCCTCGGGAAGGGTCTATCACAATCTATGTGTGGGGTGCGACCGGTTTCACGAAGAGAGGCTGATGCCGGCCGGAGGGCTGAAGGTCCTCTGAGGGTGATCCTGACTCTATTCTTGAGGGCGGCGGCGAGACGCCGGTAGGGAGCCGGAAACAGCCCGGCCGCCGCCGCGCGCGCCGTTCTGCGGGAGGAACTCGCGGCGCTTCACTGGGGTCGCCCGAAGGCATCGAGACGCCGGGGCCGATAGGAGCTGCTCGTGGTCGAGATCGGGCGCACGCGGTCGCGCCGGTCGTAGTTGGGGTCGGGATCCGGGTCGCGGTCGCTGTAGCGGATCACCTCGCGGTCCACCACCACCGGCGCCGGATAGTAATAGTAGGGATCGGAGTACCACCAAGGCCAGTAAGCGTAGCTGTAGAAGGGCCAATAGCCGAACCCAAATGACGAGTAGAACCGGGGGAAGTAAGAATAACGATGGCCGCCATAGAAGGGCCGATAATAGGGCCGGTACGAGTTATAGCGGAAACCGCCGCCGAAGCCGCCGTAGTAGCCGCGGCTCACCACCGGCCCGCCGCGAAAGCCGCCCCCGTAGTAGCCGCGGTGCGCTGCCGCTCCGCCGTGAAAACCTCCGCCGTAGTAACCGCGGCTCCCCATCGCTCCGCCGCGAAAGCCTCCGCCGTGAGAGCGTTGGGCTGAAGCCGGAGCGGGCCGGATCAGGAGCGCGGCGGCTGCCACCACCCCCCAAGCCAAGAACTTCTTCGCGCTGGGCATTGTTTCACCTCCTACTCGACCACTATCTTATACAATCAAACCCGCGA
>JACQDI010000056.1 GCA_016201195.1 Acidobacteriota bacterium
CTCCCAGATCACGGCGTAGACGTCGGATAAAGGCGCGCCAGGCATGGTGCCGTCGAAGCCCAAGCTCATCTCGTACATCATGCCGCGTCCCGCCCCGCCGCTAAACACGCCCTGGATCACGTCACGGTGCTTGGCCAGCTCGGTCATACGGCTGATCACCGGCTCATACTCTTCCTTCACGTAGCGGAAGTTGGGCAGCTCCCGCGCCAGTTCCAGCATGAAATCGACCGTGGGCGCGATCCCCTTGGCTCCGCCGGTGGTCTGCATGAACAGGGGACGCCGGGCGGCGCGAGCGATGGCCCGATAATACTCGCGGAAATCGTCGAGGGTCTTCGCTTCGGTCGGCGGGATGGCGATCAGGGCGTCCTGGGCGAGGCTCTCCGCCTTCTTCACGTATTCGAGGGCGGCGGCAGTGTTGGGTCCTTGCACGCCGAGCACCAGAGCGGGCTTCTTGCCTTTGGCCGCGCGAGCGAGCACCTCCATGCCCCGCATCCGCTCATCCTTGCTCAGGGTCACGTACTCGCTCGCCAGTTGCGGCCAGACCATGCCCTGGACGCCGCAGCGGTCGAGCCAGCGGGCCTCGTTCTCGAGGTCCTCATAATCGACCGCGCCGGCCTCGGTGAACGGCGTGGCCATGATGATGAAGATGCCGCGCAGAGGCCGCGTGGCCTCGGTGGGGAGCGCGAAAGCGGCGGCGGCTCCAGCGGACTGCAACAGGAAATGACGGCGGGTGAGAGATGCCGGCATGTGGACCTCCTTCCGATGAAAGCAATGATAGAATACCACTGCTATGGCCCAGCGCAAAATCAATCGCCGCCAGTTTGTGGCTGCCGGGACCGCCGCCGCCGGAGCGGCCCAGGTAGCGTGTTCGGGCAAACAGCAGGTGGTGCAGGCGGTGCCCCCGCCGCAGCCGGAACAGCCCCAGGAGCAGACCGGCAACGGCTTGAACCTGATCCTGATCTGCGTGGACACGTGGGGCGCCAACTACGTCGGCGCGTATGGGAACACCTGGATCAAGACGCCGAATGTGGACCGTTTGGCCGCCAAGTCGGCGCTGTTCGTGGACGCCTATCCGGAGACGCTGCCTACTATCCCCACCCGTCGCGTGCTCTACACCGGCCGGCGCATCTTCCCCACGCAGCAAATTGTCCAGCCCGACGACCAGGTCCGCATCCGCGGCTGGCACCAGCTCTTCGCTGAAGACATCACCTTCGCCGAGATGCTGCGCAAGGCCTCCTACACCACGGCCCTGATCTCCGATCTCTACCACACCTTCAAGCCGAACAAGAATTTTCACCGCGGCTTCGATTGCTGGCGCTGGATTCGCGGCCAGGAGCAGGACCGCTGGGAGTCGGGACCCAAGAGCAAGATCGACGTGGCAGCTTTCCAGCACCCCACGCAGAAGGGGCCGGGACCGTTCCAGTACCTGCTGAACCGCCTGGACTGGAAGAAAGAAGAGGACTGGCTGGCCCCGCGCGTGTTCACTGACGCCATGCGCTGGCTGGACCGCAACGCCACGGAGGCGAAGCCCTTTTACCTGCACATCGAGTCGTTCTCGCCCCACGAGTATTGGGACCCCTTCGACGCCTATTACCGGCTCTACATGAAGAGCAACTACAAGGGCCCGCGGCTGATTCAGCCGCCCCTCACGACCAAGGACATGTCGGAGGTCGAGGTAGAACACGCGCGGGCGCTCTATTTCGGCCTGGTGACGATGGTTGACACCTGGGTGGGCAAGTTTCTGAACAAGGTCGAGTCGCTGGGCCTGATGAAGAACACGATGGTCGTGTTCCTGGCCGACCACGGCACGATGATGGGCGAGCAGGGCCACCTGCACAAGCTGGAAACGCGCCTGCGCCACCAGGTGACCCGCGTGCCGTTGATGATCTACGATCCGCGGAAAAATTACGATGGCCGCAAGATCCGCGGCTACGTGCAGCACCCCGACGTGGTTCCTTCGCTGCTCGAAATGCTCGGTCTGAAGCCGCCCAAGCGCGTGACGGGCGAGAGCTTTGTCCCGATGCTCGCCGGTGCGCGCACCACCGGCCTGCGCGACACGGTAATCACCGGCTGGGGGATCCACGCCTCGGTGCGCACCCCGGAGTGGAATTACATCACTCGCTGGACCCCCGGCGACAACTTCGCCGAACAGCTCTACAACCTGCAAAAGGACGCGGATGAGCTGACCAACGTGGTGGTCGGTAACCGCGCCGTCGCCTCCGAGTATCGCAAGAAGCTGGACGCCTACATCGCCAGCGGCCGTGGGGTGACCGAGGGGACCTTCAAGACGGACTTCCCGGAATCCGATACTCCAGCGAAGCGCTCCTGAAAAGCGCACGCAAAGGCGCAGAGGAGGTAAAGAGCGTCAAGAAAACCTTTGCGACCGTTGTTACCTTTGCGTTTTTGCGAGCGTAGTTTCCCGGATCGGAAACTCTGGCGAATCGGCGCGCGCGGACTTGAACAGCTCCGCCGCTCGCTCGACGATGTGCGGGTACTGCGCGGCTACGTCGTCCTGCTCGCCGAGGTCCGTTTTCAGGTGGTAGAGCTCGATCGGATTCTTCTGGCTGGCGCGGCGGACGGCTTTCCAATCGCCTATCCGAACAGCCTGGGAAAAGCCGCGCTCGTGAAATTCCCAGTAGAGGTACTCGTGCGCCCGCTGCGGCTTGCCCAGCAGAGCCGGCAGGAACGAGACGCCGTCCAGGCCC
>JACQDI010000569.1 GCA_016201195.1 Acidobacteriota bacterium
CAGCCGGCCATAGAACTCGCTCCCGCCGCGCCCCCCGTAAAGCGCCGCCTGCGGCTCATAGTCCCGCACTTCCGGCGGCAGTCCCTCCATTTCCTCCTCCGGCACGTACGGTGGATTCGACACAATCAGGTCTAGCGCCAGCCCCCCGCACGCCTCCAGTAAATCGGCACAGAAGAAATCCACTCGCGCCTCGAGCCGGCGGGCGTTCTCCTGCGCCAGCCCCAGCGCCTTCAGCGACACATCGGAGGCCCATACCACCGCCCCGGGCATCTCCTTGGCCAGCGTCACCGCCAGACACCCCGACCCCGTCCCCACATCCAGAATTCGTCGCGCTCCGGCAGCTAACCGCAGGGCTGTTTCCACCACCAGCTCCGTCTCCGGCCGTGGGATCAGAGCTGCCGGCGTCACGCGAAACACCCGCCCGTAAAACTCCTGCTGCCCGGTGATGTACTGCGTCGGCTTGCGCTGCAGGCGCTCGTGCAGGTATCGCCCAAAATGCACCTGCTCGACCGACGTCAGCTCCCGCTCCGGGTGCGCATACAGATCCACCCGCTCGCACCCGATGGCGCGCGCCAGCAACACCTCAGCCGTCAACCGTGGAGCACTGATGCTGTCCTTTTCGAGGATTGTCGTACCCTGCCGAAGCGCCGTCGCGACGTCCAAGTCGCCTCTCTTCTGCCTACTACCTAGAGCCTACTGCTTATTATACCAGCACCGCTTCCTGCTTCAGCTTCTCTGCCTGGTAGTGCGCCACCAGCGCGTCGATCAGCGGATCGAGCTTGCCGTCGATCACCTGGTCGAGCTGATACAGCGTCAGCCCGATGCGGTGATCTGTCACCCGGTTCTGCGGAAAATTGTAGGTGCGGATTTTCTCGCTGCGGTCCCCGCTCCCCACCATGTTCCGCCGCTCCTCGGCCTGCGCCTCGTGCTGCTTCTGGGCCTCCAGCTCGTAGAGCCGCGACCGCAGCACGCGCAGCGCCTTGGCCCGGTTCTTGATCTGCGATTTCTCGTCCTGGCAGGAAACGATCAGCCCCGTCGGCAGGTGCGTGATGCGCACCGCCGAGTAGGTCGTGTTCACCGATTGCCCGCCCGGCCCCGACGAGCAGAAGGTGTCGATCCGGATGTCCTTCGGGTCGATCTCAATCTCCACCTCGTCGGCCTCCGGCAGTATCGCCACCGTGATCGCCGAGGTGTGGACCCTGCCTTGCTGCTCGGTCGCCGGCACCCGCTGCACCCGGTGCACTCCGCTCTCGTACTTCATTTTGCTGAACACCTTCTGCCCCGACACCAGTGCGATGACTTCTTTGATCCCTCCCAGCGACGATTCGCTCGCCGAGGTGATCTCCGCCCGCCACCCCTGGCTCTCCGCATACCGCGTGTACATGCTGAAGATCTCGGCGGCAAACAGCGTCGCCTCGTCTCCCCCCGTCCCTGCCCGGATCTCCAACACAATGCTCTTATCGTCGTTCGGATCCTTGGGCAGCAGCAGCCGCCGCAGATCCCCCTCGATCTCGCCCCGCTTCTGCTCCAGGCTCGCCATCTCCTGCTGCGCCAGCTCCCGCATCTCCGGGTCCGACTCCTCGAGCATGGACTTGAGGCCTTCCAGGTCCTTCTGCAGCCGCTTCCACTCCCGGTACTTCTCCACCACCTCGGTCAGGTCGCTGTGCAGCTTGGCCGACTTGCGGTACCGCGCCGAATCCCCGATCATCGCCGGGTCGGCAAGCTGCGCCGTCAGCTCTTCAAACTTGGCTTCGAGTTGGTCGAGTTTGGCAGTGTATTGCATAAAAAGCTGCCGGCGATCAGCGGTCAGCTTTCACGAGATGACTAACTCCCCGCCCTGCTGCTTTTCGAGCGCCATCGCCCCTTCGAGCGACGAGATCGAAATCTCCACCTGGTCATCCGACGGCGGCTTGGTGGTGATCTTCTGCAGCCACAGTCCCGGCGCCACCATCGACGCCCACAGTGTCCCCCGCCGCTTCGCCGCGAACCGGATCACTTCGTAGCTCAGCCCCGCCACCAACGGCAGCAGCAGTACCCGCGACAGCAGCCGCAGCCCGAAGCTTTGGAACGGCGCCAGCGCGTAGATCAGCATACTGATGGTCATCACCACCAGCAAAAAGCTCGTCCCGCATCGCTGGTGCAGCGTCGAGAACGTCTGCGCCGTTCCTATCTCCACCGGCCGCCCCGACTCGTAGTTGAACACCACCTTGTGCTCGGCCCCGTGGTACTCGAACACCCGCCGGATGTCTTTCATCAGCGACAGAATCCCCAGAAACAACAGGAAGATCGCCATCCGCACCAGCCCGTCGGCCAGGTTGAAGAAGAAGTAGTGGCCGAGTACGGCGTATTGATTCCGGAGCTGCGTCACCAGAAACAGCGGTACAAACTTGTACAGGAACAGGAAGAAGCCCACCGAAAAGAGCACATTCAGCGCCATCATGCTGTTCGAAATCGGCGCCGGCTTGCTCTCCTTCCGGCCCGGTTCCGTTTCCAAGGCGGCGTTGGCCGAAAAGCGCAGCGCCTTGAATCCCAGGATCATCGCCTGCCCCAGCGTCCCCAGGCCCCGGAACACGGGGTATTTGAAGATCCGCCGCCGCTCCGACGGCCGCACCAGCGGCGCCCGCTCCGCGGCCACCGACCCGTCCGGCCGCCGCACGCTGACGCAGTAGCTGTGGGGAGCCCGCATCATGACCCCCTCGATCACCGCCTGCCCGCCCACCAGCAGTTCCTCCCCGCTCTCCAGCACCGGCATCAACTGCAGGTGCGCCGACAGGCGGAAAAACTGCCGTATCTTCCCCAGAACTGAGTGCATTCCTCTACTCCCGGCCTTCATTATACCAGCCCCGGGCATTTGCCAGGCTCTTTGCTACACTACGGGATATGCTGCGCACGTTCTGGCACGCCATCCGTCCGGCGATCTTCTGGCGCCACACGCGCGGCTCCTGGCAGTACGATGTCATGGTCGCTCTCATCCTCGTATTCATCTTTGCCACCCCGCGCTCCTGGTTCCGCGATCAGCCTCGCATCCCCAATCCTCAGAAGATCGTCATGCTCCCCAGCGAGACCGGGCGTTCCGTTTTCTGGATCGATCCCGACCTGGTCGGCGAGACGGCCCCCGACCAACTCGAGGCCAAGATTCGCTCCCTGCTCCAAAAGCGGACCGGCAGCGCCATGACCATCCTCAAAGTCGAGCCGGCGAGGGACGAAGAAGGAAACCTGAAGGGGTACCTGGTCCGGGCCAAGAGTTAGCGTGCGAATCTTCCCGCTCTTCCTGCTTCTGCTCGTCCCGCTCCGCGCCCAGACCCTGGACTCCGTCCTCGCCCAGATGGATACAGCCGCCGCCTCTTTCCGGAGTCTCACCGCTCACATCCGCAGCGTCAAGCACACCGCCATTGTCAACGACGATACGGTTGACGAAGGAACCCTCTGGGTCCGCCGCGTTCGCCCCAAGGTCTCCCACCTGCTCATCGAGTTCACCGTCCCTGACACCTACTTTGTCGCCGTTTCCGAGAAGAAAGCGGAAGTCTACCGCCCCAAGATCGCCACCGTGGAAGAGTACGACACGACCCGCTTTCGCAACCTCAAGGACCAAATCTGGCTGCTCTCGTTCGGCGCCGCCGGCAAGGATCTGACTGCCCATTACCAGGTTAGCCTGAAGGGGCCGGACACAATCGACGGCAAGCCCGCGGTCAAGCTCGAGCTGATCCCCAAGTCTAAGGAGCTGCTACAGAACATTCCCCGTGTCGAGATGTGGGTTTCCACTTCCCACTGGCAGCCCGTCCAGCAGAAGTTCTACGACGTCACCCCCGGCGACTACCGCGTCTCCACCTACACCGACCTGAAACTCAACGCCAACTTCCCCGAATCCAAACTGCGCCTGCATCTGCCTCAGGGAACGAAACGGGTCCAGCCCCAGAAGTGAATTTGGTGATTCGAGATTTGGTGACTTCCCGGCCAATTGGTCCGGAGGTCTGTGCGGGTCCGCCGCCGACTGGCGGCCTCCCCGGCCAATGCTTCCTTCAGCCGCCTACTTCTTCTTCTCGTCCTTTTTCTCGTCCACTACCCCCTGATACTCGATCCCCGTCTGCGACTTGAACTGCTTGTAGTCCTCGTACTTCACCGTCATCCGCACCCGCTGGTCCCCGCTCTGGAAGTGCAGCACGTCGTCCGCCCGGGTGTACACCGGAAACCAGTATTTCCCGTCGATCTGGTCCCGATACGTCTCAAACCGCGGGAACTGGTTGTCTGAGTTTTTTTTGCGAATGCCCGTGCCCACCCCGTAGGTCTTCACAATCTGCAAATCCCGCTGGTCCACCCAGATCTGCCCGTCGAAATAGCGGTGGCCCTGCTCCATGGTCTTCGGCTTTACGGCGAACACGTAGGTCTCGAGCTCGTCCACTTTCTGCGGCCCCAGGTAGTTGATCTTGTATTTGGGAATCTCGCTGGCGGTCAGCACAAACGGCTGGACGCTGCGCAGGTCCTGCTCGTCCTCGGGGGTGATGATCAGATGCAGAGTGGACACTGGAGCGCGCACTACCCGCTCGAGCCGTTTGCCCTGGGGCGTGAAGATAATGTCCGACACCATCTCATAGCGGCCCCGCACCACCCCGTCGTCGTCCAGCTCCTGCACGCGCACGGTCTGACGATACGTGTAGTTGTCCCGCGCGATCTTGAACTCGGCTTCCTTGGCGGCAAACTTCTGGATGATCTCCTCCACCGGCACCGCGGCCGTTCCCACCTTGGCAGGCGTCAGTACCGGCGCCTGCTGCCCCGCTGCCAGGCCCGCCGTAAGCAGCGCAGCTCCCAAACCCGCAAACCGAACGGAAATCATAGATCCCCCCAGCTAGCGGACGAACTTCACGCGCCCTCGGTTACACGCCTCAGATTACAGGAAATTCACTGGTGGGATCAAGTCCGAGCGTCGCTGGCGACCGTGGCGAACCGCCGGCCCATCGCATTGGCGAAGTATTCCAGCGTACCCGACATCTCCAGAAGCGCCAGCTTGGCGGACGTGGGACGGAATCGTGAAACCGCCGCGAACCACAGCTTCATCAGCCGAAAATTGACCATCAGCAGCCGCTGCTCGGCAGTATAGCTCCC
>JACQDI010000613.1 GCA_016201195.1 Acidobacteriota bacterium
AGGCAGACCAGCGCGCCGTACACGATCCCGATGATGGCGAGAATCGAGATGGCCGGCGCCAGCGCGCGCGATGCCTGGGGGAACAGCGGCAAGCAGAAGCGCAGCAACCCGTACGCGCCCATCTTCAGCAGCACCGCCGCCAGCAGGATCGATCCCGCCGTGGGCGCCTCTACATGTGCGTCCGGCAACAAGGTGTGCAAGGGAAATAGCGGCACCTTGATGGCGAAGGCGAGGAAGAAGGCCAGGAACAGCAGCAACTGCTCGCCGCTGGTCAAGGTTCCTCCCACGCGCGCCAGCATCTCCGGAAGGTCAAAGGTCTCCGTGCGGTTGTAGAGCCAGAGGATGGCCACCAGCATCAGCACCGAGCCGGCCATGGTGTAGAGGAAGAACTTGACCGCCGCGTAGATGCGCCGCTCGTGTCCCCACACCCCGATCAGGAAATACATGGGCACCAGGGTCACTTCCCAGAACACGTAGAACAGGAACAGGTCGAGCGCCACGAACACCCCGATCATCCCGGCCTCGAGCAGCAGCAGGAACACGAAAAACTCCTTTACCCGCGTCTCAATGTGCCGCCACGAGGCGAGCACGCAGATCGGGGTGAGGAAGGTTACCAGCAGTACCAGCCACAAACTGATACCGTCTACGGCCACATGGTAGCGGATCGGAGGATTCGAAATCCACACCAGGTCGGTCTGCGCCTGAAAGCCTGCCGCGCTTGGCATCCACGCCAGCGGCAGCGAAATCGCGAGCGCGGCCAGGGAGAAGAACAGCGCGGTCCACCGGATCAGCGCCTCGTCCCGACGCGGCAGAAACAGCAGCACGGCGAAGCCAGCCAGCGGCGCGAGCAGCACGGCGTTCAGGAGAGCGGCCATCCCATCCTCCATAGAACCGCCGCCACGATCGCCACCGCGCCCAGCACCACCCACCCGGCGTAGCTGCGGATGTTGCCCGATTGCAGCTTCCGGAACACCTGACCTGCGCCCTGCGAGCGGCGCCCGACGCCGTTGACCGTGCCGTCGATGACTCCGGCGTCCATCACCTTCCACAGAAATTCGGTCGAGATGGCGAGGATCGGGCGCACGATCGTCGCGCCGTAGATCTCGTCCACGTAGTACTTGTTCCGGACCAGCCGGTAAAGCGCGCCTGCGCCGTTGGCCAGCGACTGGCTGAACTGCGGCCGCGCTATATACAGAAAGTAGGCAAGACCGATGCCTCCCACACCCGCCGCCACCGACAGCACCATCAGGGCTCGCTCGATCCCGTGCTCCATCTCCACCTTGACGCCGAGCCCCAACCATGCCGGCGCGGGGATGAAACCTCCGGCCACCGATAGCGCCGCCAGCAACATCAGCGGAACCGTCATCGAGGCGGGTGACTCGTGCAGGTGATGTGCGGTTTCCTCGCTCCGCCGTGATGTCCCATAAAAGGTCAGGAACACCGCCCGGAACACATAAAACGCGGTCATAAACGCGGTAACCACGCCCACGGCATACAGAACCGGCGAGCGCTCGAAGGCGTGGATCAGGATCTCGTCCTTGCTGAAGAACCCGGCCAGCGGCGGCACTCCGGCGATGGCCAGCGCTCCCACCACGAAGGTGGCGCAGGTCACCGGAATCTTTTCCGAGAGCGCCCCCATGCGCCGCATGTCCTGCTCCCCGCTCATGGCGTGGATTACGCTTCCCGCCGCCAGAAACAGCAGCGCCTTGAAGAAGGCGTGGGTCATCAGGTGAAAGATCCCCGCCGCGAATCCTCCCGCCCCCAGCGCCAGGAACATGTACCCGAGCTGCGACACGGTCGAGTACGCCAGCACCCGCTTGATGTCGGTTTGCAGCAGCCCGATGGTGGCCGCGAAGAACGCCGTCACCACGCCCACCACCGCCACCACGTCCATCGCCGCCGGAGCGCGGGAAAAAATCGGGGCCGACCGCGCCACCATGTACACCCCGGCGGTAACCATGGTCGCCGCATGGATCAGCGCCGAAACCGGCGTGGGACCCTCCATCGCGTCGGGCAGCCACACGTAGAGCGGCACCTGCGCCGACTTCCCGATCGCCCCCACAAACAGCAGCAGGGCGATGAGCGTCAGGGTCGCCTGGCCCGCACCGGACGCCCGGCCGAACACGTTCTCAAAATCGAGTGACCGGAAGGTAAGGAACATCAGAAACACACCCAGTGAGAAGCCGAAGTCGCCTATGCGGTTGACGATAAACGCCTTTTTGCCCGCGTCGGTCGCGCTCTGCTTGCGAAACCAGAACCCGATCAGCAGGTAGCTCGAAAGCCCCACGCCCTCC
>JACQDI010000614.1 GCA_016201195.1 Acidobacteriota bacterium
GCGGCCTTGCGCAACAGCGAGTAAACGTGATCGGACTCAAGCTGGAAGATGCGGCCCTGGTTGCCGGCGCCGATCAGCAGCTTGCCCTGCGGATTGAAACCGAGTGCATAGACCACGTCGTCGTTGGAGGTCCACAGACGGCGGGGCGCGCCGTCGGCGCCGATGCGGAAGACCTCGCTGCCGCCCGTCACTCCGGTGCGCAGCATCGACGGCAGGGGCGCGGGCTGAAGCTGAAGAGGAGGCGCGCCCGGAGGCTGCTGGCCACCCAGAGTGGTGGGCAGCGGGGCGGGCGCGGAGGTCGGGGCCAGGGGCGCGGGCGTCGGTGTCACGCCGCGCGCCCGCGTCCCCACGCCGGCGGCGTAGAGTGTTCCGTCCGCCGCCAGGGCCAGAGCAGTGATTTCCTTCTTGGCCGACTGGTAGAGCACAAACCCCGGGCCGCCCGACGCCGGCACGCGAAGCAGCAAACCGCCCGGATCGGTTCCCACGACCAGGTCGTCGTTGTTGGCGATCCCCAGCGAGCGGATGTGGGACTCGTCCGTCTTGAAGAACGCGGTGGCTTGTCCGGCGGGGCTGATGCGGTAGACCTCCCCCTTGTCGCCGGTGGCCAGAAACAGCTCGCTGCGGGAGTTGAAGGCCATAGCCCAGACATATTTCACCTTGGGATCGACAAAGATTGACGAGCGGCCGGAGGGGTCGATCCTGTAAATCTTGGAATCGGGGAAGGTGGCGGCGTAGAGATTGTCTTTAGCGTCGACGGCCAGGGCGTGAATCTCGAGGGCTTCGGTTTCAAACCAGACGGCGCCCTTGCCATCGGGCGTGATTTTGAGCACGCGGCCGCCGGGCCCGCCGCCGGCGTAGAGGTTCCCCTTGCTGTCGCGGGCGAGCGCCCACAGGTAGGCCAGAGGCGCGTCGTAGATCTCCCGGAAGCGGGGGGCGAGGGTGAGCTTGCCGTCGCTGCGCAGCGCGATGTGCTCGGCCACGCCTTTCTCGAACTCGTCGTAGCGGGTTTGCTCCCAGGTCCGCGTGGTCTCGGCGGCGGCGGGGAGGGCGAGCAGAAGCAGGAGGGTGGGGTAAGGGAGTATGGACATTTTTTTCACCGCAGAGCCGCCGAGGACGTAGACTTATCTTACGTTCACGTTGAGAGAATAGCTGCCGCTGATGACGAAATCGAACGGGATGGCGGCCTGCTCGACCGGGCTCTCGTTGGCCAGGGCCAGGCGCCGGTTAGGCTCGCGGCCGGCCTGAATCACGTTGAGCACCGAGGCGGGAACGTTGGGCAGCGTCTTATCGTCATAGTAGGCGGTCATGGTGGGCTGCATCAACGAGATGTAGAGCTGGTTGTTGCTCAACTCCTGGTTGATCAGGGAAACCGTCTCCGGCAGGTCGAGCAGCCGGTTGGCGCCGCCGGCGAAATACTTCTGCCGGTTCAGGGTGTCGGCGTCGCTCACCACCAGGCGCAGCGGTCCCTTGGGAATGCCGGCGGGCACCTTGACCCGGAACGGCCTCTCGATGCGCTCGCCCCGGTAGGGCCGCAGGAATACTTTGCCCGCCAGCTCCTCGCCAGCGTAGACCTCGCTCTTGTCCGTCCAGGCGTTCTCGATCACCGCCACGCGGCGCTCGGGGAGCAGGTCGATGCTCACGTCCACCGTCTTGAGGCGCGGCATCTTCACCGTGTTGGTGAACAGGCGGTTGAACTTGTCGCCGAACCAGCCGGCCAGCAGCAGCGGGGCGGGAATCGGCGTGTCACCGGCGGTCTGCATGGTGGAGAGCGAGATCTGGTGCGGGCCGTCGAGCTGGATGTTGCCGTTCAGCCGGAAGGTGCTCTCCTCGGCGAAGTCGTTCAGCCCGGACATGGAGTTGTAGAGGGTGAAGACCATCAACTGCGGGGTCCACTTCTGGTTCTGGAAGATCCGGAAGCGGAACGTTTTTTCGGAGCGGACGGTGCGGGAATCGGCGAAGGAGCGCACCCGTACCGACATGGGGATGGTCACCGCCTCCTCACCCAGCACACCCATAATGCCGGAGTGGCGGTCCTGGCGCAGGGCGCCCACCACCTGGCCGGAGTTGAGGATCTTGGTCGGGGTGAAGCTGGAGGCCAGCACGTGGACCACCTCCGCTTCGGCCATGGGCATCTCCACCGGCCCCATGTTGAACATGGGGTGCCCGAAGGCCAGCACGCGCTTGCCGTCGTTGTAGGTGACGGTGCCGGAAACAGCGATGGAGAGATCGCCTGAGATGAGCACCGCGGAGACCGCGTCGCCGGGCTGCAGCGAGCGGGACGCGCCGGCCGCAGGTCGCGCGGAGAGCGGGGTCGCGCTGCCGCCTTGCAGGGCCACCATCCCGATGCGCTCGAACATGGGGGCGAAATCACGCAGCACCGAATCGTGCACGCCGCTGAAGGTCAGCGGATTGGCGATTGGGGTCAGATACAGGTCGCCGGCGCTGGCTCCCAGCAGGCCCGGCGCGACGGAGACCTTCTGCGGCGCCCGGGCGTCGGCCGGCCGCCCCTGGTCCAGCTCCTTGATCTCGAGCATCAGCTCGATGGGGGTGATGCCGCAGATGGCGTCCTTGGTGAAGGCGCCCAGGCGCAGCGACATGGCCCCCAGCAGTTTGCCGTCGTGGTAGACCGGGCTGCCGCTCATGCCGGCAGCGACGCTGGTACGCTCCACTTTGCCGCCCATCTTCCCCAGGATGATGTCCTGGCGTGGTCCCCAGACGTTTTTCATGACGCCGATGATCTCCACCGGCACCGGCTCCGGCTCCGAACCTTCAAACACCGTCCAGGCGACGGCCCGCATCCCCGGCTTCACCTGGTCGAGTTTGAGGATCGGGACCGGCCCTGCCTTCGGCCGCACCATTTCGGCGGCCCCGGCGGGAAGTAACGCAAGCAGACTACAAACCAACCACTTCATGTTCTCTGTATTCTACCAGATTGACGATGGAAAACCCTGACGGGTGTACAATGTCATTAGGAACCGGGTAGCACTATGGCCGCCGCAACCGCCCCGCTGACCGTAGACCAATTCCTGCTTCTCCCGGAAGAGGAGGGTGTCCGCCAGGAACTCGTCGCAGGAGAAGTCTTCACCACGCCTCCCGGCGAACAAACGCACGAGATTGTCAAGTCCAATTTCACTCGCGAGCTGGTCGTCTGTATGGAGCACAGACAGCTTGCGTTTGTCATGTGCGGTACGATGTACCGGCTCAGTCTCTACGATGCGCCGCAGCCGGACGTGAGCGTGATCCTCTCCGGGCGTCTGGATCCCGGGAACACCGGCCTGATCGCGCTGGCCCCCGACATCGCCGTAGAGGTCGTCTCGTCCGAGTCAGCCAAGCTTTTGCTGACCAAGGTCAAGCTGTATCTCCAGCACGGAACGCGTGCCGTGTGGGTCGCCTACCCCGAGTTGCGGACGGTCTTCGTCTACGAGGCTTCCGGCGTGCGCGAGCTCTCGGGCGAACAGCCCCTCGAAGCGCCCGAAGTGCTGTCTGGCTTTCGTGTTCCCGTCTCCGCCTTCTTCGCCGGCCTCTAAACTAAGCGTAAATCGGCTGGAGCTTCTCCCGCACGTACTGCATGCATCGCGCGTAGCTCGACCGCGGGCTGACCCGCGCGTAGTGGTGATCCAGGTTGATCCAACCCTTATAGTTGTGCTTCTTGAGGATCCTCATAATGCCCTGCAAGTCGACCTCGCCGTCGCCGTAGTCGACGTTGCTAAGCATGAACGTGGCGTTGTGGGTGCCGGCCTTATCAACCTTGCCGTTCGGAAGATGCACGTCCTGGTAGGCGAAGTTGTATTTGGCGTCCACCAGGTCGAAGAAGATCAAGCGGCCGGCGTACTTCTCGAACAGCCCGATAATGTCGCAGCCGGCCATGTAGAGGTGGACCGTGTCCGGGCACCAGTGGAAGCGCTTGGGGTCGGTCCA
>JACQDI010000583.1 GCA_016201195.1 Acidobacteriota bacterium
GCGTGGCCATCGAGGGCCGCCAGGGTCTGTTCCGAATCCGCCCGGCGAGCGAGGTGGCCAAGTTCCCCGAAATCGGCTTCTACCGCGAAGAAACGGAGCTGGCCCAATATGGCTCGAACCCCGAACTGCTCCGCCAGATCGCCGAATCCACGGGGGGCCGCTTCAACCCCTCGCCTCGCCAGGCCTTCGACGTGGGCAACCGCTCGGTCACCACGATCCTGGATCTGTGGCCCGGGCTGCTGGCGCTCGCGGTGCTGTTCAACCTCTTCGAACTCGCCGCCCGGAAAGGCTACACCCTTCGCCGCCTTTGGGCAAGAAGTTGACCGAAAAAGGAGTCAGGATTCCCCGACACTGAGACGCAGGGGGCACACCCGCAGCCATCAAGAGCACCAAGGTCAAGAGCTTCGGAAGCGCCGGCGCCCGACGCGTAGCCCTCGTAAGATGTAAGAAGTACAGAGGCATTTACTCCCTGCCGGGATCCGCGGGCGCCTCTACTCCAACGAGCTCAAGCAGATGATCAGTGGCAATCGAATTGCGGGTATCTATGTGAAGCCGTCAGTGGTCAGAGCTGGCCATGGCTGCCTTGCCGCTGATCACGGCGTTCGCAGGTAACGCCTTCGGGAGGCGTAAACCATGACGTTTTCATATGGGATTTCTCGAAAGAGCCTGGAACGCTGGAAGGCCTTCGAGGCGATGAGCGCAGCCCAGGCGCAACGCGGGCCAGACGTAGGCCGCGTGGCGATGATGCATCTCATCGACGCGGAGCTGGAGTCGATCGAACGAGCCACAGCAGAGGCCGAGGCGTTGGAATCCGCCAGGCTCCGCCCCTCTCCCAATCGGACTGCATAACCACTCCGAGCCCAATTAGTCGCCCGACCCCGTCATCAAGGATGGCCTATTGCTCCCACGGGGGAGCGGCCGGTTCGTCTTCAATCGCCAGGAGCCGGTTGTACTTGGACAGCCGTTCGGACCGCGTAACGGATCCCACTTTGATGTGCCCCGCGCCCGAGGCGACCGCCAGGTCGGCGAGGAACGAATCCTCGGTTTCACCGGAGCGCGCCGAGATCACCGCCGCATACCCGGCCTCGCGGGCGCGGTCGATCACTTCGAAGGTTTCGGTAAGCGTGCCGATTTGGTTCATCTTCACCAGCACCGCGTTGGCCACGCCCTCGCGGATGCCGCGCTCCAGGCGCTTGATGTTGGTCGCGAACAGGTCGTCGCCTACCAAGCGGCAGCCGGAGCCTAGTCTGGCGGTGATCTCGCGCCAGCCGTCCCAGTCGTCTTCGGCGAGGGGGTCTTCGACCGACACCACCGGGTAACGGTCGATCCACTCCGCAAGCATCTCACCCATGCCGGACGCAGTCAGTTCGCGGCCCTCGCTCGCCAGCCGGTACAGGCCATCGCGATAAAAGTGGCTGGACGCCACGTCTATGGCGATCGAAACCTGACGGCGCGACTCGAAGCCCGCGGCCTCGATCGCGCGGGTGAGCAGGTCGAGCGCGGCGCGGTTCGATTTCATGCGCGGGCCGAAGCCGCCTTCATCGGCCACTCCGGTCAGCGCGTACCGGGCGGCGCGGAGCGTCTCCCCGGTCTTGCGGTGGATCCGCACCGCCGCCTCCAGCGCCGCCGCGCAGGTGGGGAAGCCGTGAGGCTCGACCAGGAAATCCTGGAACTCCAGGTTCCGGCCGGCGTGGAGCCCGCCCGAGATAATATTGATCATCGGTAAGGGGAGCCGCGCCGCCCGGCTGCCGGCTAAATAGTTCCACAGCGGCACGCCCAAACCAGCCGCCGCCGCGCGGGCCACCGCCATCGAAACACCCAGGATCGCGTTGGCTCCGAGCCGGCTCTTGTTGGGCGTGCCGTCCAGCTCGATCATGCGCCGGTCGAGCGCCGCCTGCTCGCGGGCGTCCGCGCCGGCTAGGGCCCTCGCCAGTTCGGTGTTGACGTGGCCCACGGCCCGCATCACGCTGCGGCCTCCGTACCCGCCTCCTGGGCCGTCACGCAGCTCGCAGGCCTCGTGCCGGCCGGTCGATGCTCCCGCGGGCACCATCGCCGACGCCCGCGCGCCTCCCTCGAGCGTTACCTCGACCTCGACGGTTGGGTCCCCCCGCGAATCGAGCACTTGCCGGGCGTGAAGGCGTTCGATGAGGAAGCTCACACGCGCGCCACCTCTCCAGCGACCCGCGAATAACACGCTTCGAGGGACTCGACACGGTCGAGAATCATTTGTATCGCGGTGCGCCTCACGGCTTCTTTCAAGGTTTCCTCGGTAATATACTCGGCCGGCGACTTGCCGTCTACACGGGCCAGCAGCAGGCAGCCCAGGTGGCGCGCTGTCGCCCCCTCGAAGAGGTTCAGCGCCGGGGGCGGCAGCAAGCCGGCCAGCCAAGTGTAGAAAACCCGCGCCAGGCGCAGATAGCCCGCCGTGTGCTGCGGGCAGCGGAAACATTTCAGCAGAAAATGATTCAGACAGAAGGCGGCGTCAAACGCCGGGTCACCGTAGTGGACTGCCTCGAAGTCGATGACGGTCACGCCGGAGGGGCCGACCAGAAAGTTCTTGGGGCTCCAGTCGCCGTGCACCAGCGATACGCGACGTCTCGCCGATTCCTCGATCAGCGCGGCCACGCCTCCCGCCACTTCCGGATGCCGCCGGGCGATGGTGCGGTAGTAGGGATCGATCCGCAACTGGTCAAACGCAGTCTGATCTCCGTAGCGCTCCTCGAACTCCCGATTGCTCCAGCTATGGCGGATCCACAGCCCCAGCAGCACTCCCACGGTCACTGCCACCGCCGGGTCGATCCGCCCGGCGAGCAGATGTGCTTTCCAGTTCTGAGCGGCGGGCGGCACAGCGTTCATGGCGAAGCAGAAATTCGCTTCGTCGACCCACAATACCTCGGGCACGGACCCAGCGGGAAGGAAACGGGCCGCGTCCTGGAGGCTGCTTGCTTCGCGAAAGATCCTGGAGCGGTCGGCCAGCCACTCATCCTGGACTCGCAACCGGCCTAGCGCCTGCTTCAGGATGTAGCGCTGGTCTGTTTCCTCGACCAGGAGGACGGTGTTGGAAACGCCGCCGCCCAGCTCGCGGACGGCGAGCCGGCCGGGGGGCCGGCTGCGGCCCGGGGGGCCCACCCTACCTGCCAAATATTCGGGACAGTTTGAGGCCGTCAGCTCCATCTGCGTCTCATTATCATAGGACCAGCCGCAACTCTTGGGAGCGTTAAGGTGTTACCTTAGTTAAGGTGGGGATTAGGGACTATGCGATTTCACCGGATGGCTCTCTGTTGTGCGGCTTGGCTGGCGGGCGGCGTAGCCGTGGGACAGGTGCCGACCAACGCGTCACTCAACGGCAAATACTACTTTGTCCAACTGCTGGTGACCGCCTCCGGGGGCCAGGCGACGAACGCCCAAAACCTGGGCGGTTCCATCACCTTCAACGGCACGGGCGGCTTCACCTATACCGGCAAGCTGGGCGCCGGAGCCGGGGCGCCGGCCGCCTCGAGCGGCAGCGGAACTTACAGCGTCACGAGCGCAGGCAACGTCAGCCTCACCAACCCCATCAAGAGCACGCTGCAGATTATCGGGCGGTTGAGTGGGGACGCCAACGTCCTGGTCGGGGCGAGCACGGAAGCCTCGGACAACACCAACGACATCCTTGTAGCTATCAAGGCGCCCACGGGAAACGTCGCTAACACCGTGCTGAACGGCGCTTACACCGGGAGTTCCCTGCAGTTTCCCAACGGACTTTCCACGGGTATGAAATCGGTGGTGGTTTCGCTCGCTGCCGGCGGCAACGGCCAGTTCTCGACCGTGGCCGTGGTCGGGCATGCGGCCGACCAGGGGGCGGGGCGCAACGCCAGCCAGCAGGCGAGCGCCGCCACCTATACGGTCAACGGCGACGGAACCGGAACAGCCAATTTCGGCAGCGGCGCGACACTCTTCTCGGGAGCCCGCGACATCTTCGTCTCCGGGGACGGCAGCTATCTCCTCGGCTACTCCACCGCGAACGGAGGCCGCGACATTTTTGTGGCCACCAAGAACTTCAGCGCCTCGGCCGGCAACGCAGCTTTTGACGGGCGCTACTGGATCGCCGAGCTGACCGTTGACGGCACCAACTTCAGCTCGGCCAGCGGTGCGCTGCGGGCCTTCGGCAATGGGCGCGTGCTGCTTTCCGAGCGGCTGCACCTGGATGCCCGGCCCATGGACTTCTCCGGCATCAACTCTTACACAGTAAATTCCGACAGCAGCGGCGCCCTCGCCCCACTGCCCATACAAGGGGTGAACAACATGGCGGTGGGCGTTTCGGTGACGGTGAGCGGCACGGCGCGGCCGAATACGCTGGTGGGCGCGCAGATCGGCGCCGTCAATTCGCCGAGCGCACAATATGGCATCTTCTTCGGCGTGCGGACGCCCACGGCCACCGGCAGCGGCGTGTTCCTCGATCCGGCGGGCGTGGTGAACGGAGCCTCCTTTGCGCCGATGCCCAGCCCGATGTCGCTGGGGGCGATCGCCTCGGCCTTCGGGTCGGGGCTGGCCGCGGCCCAGGCGCAGGCCTCGACTGTGCCGTTGCCGGCCACGCTCGGTGGCGTCTCCCTCACCGTGAACGGCACGCCAGCGCCGCTATTCTTTGTCTCGCCGACCCAGATCAACTTCCAAACCCCGTTCGGGCTCACTGGCAACACGGTGACGATCAAGGTGAACAACGGCGGCAGCCAGTCAAACGAAGTTACTGTACCGCTCGCCCCAACCGGCCCGGCCATCTTCCAGTACAGCGACTCGGTGAGCCCCAACCGGGGCATCGTGCTGCACGCAGATAACAGCCTTGTGACGCCGCAGAGCCCGGCGCAAGCGGGAGAAACGGTGATCATTTACCTGACCGGGCTGGGAGCGCTGAACCCGGCGGTTGCCACCGGCGACGGTAACCCGAGCGGCCCGCTCGCCCGTGCGACAGACCCGGTAATCCAGATCCTCTTCGGCGGCGAGGTGGCGACCAGCGTGCCCTACATCGGCGGCGCTCCGGGATTTGTAGGGTTGAATCAGATCAACGTGGTGATTCCGTTGACCACGCGTAGCGGCCCTGCGGTTCCGGTGGCCATCTCCTCGAGCAACGCGTTCACCGACGTGGTGGACATCCCGATCCGTTAACAACCGTGGACGAACCGAACGTCTCACCCATGATCGAGGCCGTGGGCCTCAGCAAGTTTTATGGGAGCTTCGCTGCGGTGCGGGAGGTGTCGTTCGCCGTGCCGCGCGGCCAAGTGGCGGCCTTTCTGGGACCCAACGGGGCCGGCAAGTCCACGACCATGAAACTGCTGACCGGCTACCTTTCGCCCAGCGCCGGCGTGGCGCGGGTGGCCGGGCTGGACGTGGCCGCGCATCGCCAGGAAGCGGCGGCGCGCATCGGCTACCTCCCGGAGAATGGCCCGCTTTACCCGGAGATGACCCCGCTCGCGCTGCTGCGGTTCTTCGGCGAGGCCCGCGGCCTCCATGGCGCCCGCCTGCGGGAGCGCATCGACGCGGTGGTCGCGCTGTGCGCTCTCGACGCCGTCGTCGAAAAGAGCATCCACAAGCTCTCCAAGGGCTACCGGCAGCGGGTGGGCATGGCCCAGGTGCTGCTCCACGAACCAGACATCCTGATCATGGACGAGCCCACATCGGGGCTGGACCCCAACCAGATCCGCGATGTGCGCCGCACCATCCGCGAGCTGGGGCGGCAGAAAACCATTCTGCTTTCAACCCACATTTTGCAGGAGGTCGAAGCGGTGGCCGACCGGGTCATTCTCATTCACGAAGGCCGCATCGTCTTCGACGGTCTGCCCCAGGAAATGACGACTGACAGCCGGACGCTCGAAGAGGCGTTCTACGCGCTGACCGGCAGCGTAGCGGCGTGAACGCCCCACCCAGATCGGACAGCTCCACCGTCAAGACGCTGATCCGGCGGCGCACCTCCGCCCATTGGAAGGACCGGCTCTACCGGATTCTCGCGCCGCCGGCGCTCTTTGTCCCCAAC
>JACQDI010000584.1 GCA_016201195.1 Acidobacteriota bacterium
CCGAACCGACCTGCTGGGTACCGCCCTTGTTCATGGGCGAGGTGTTCTCCACGCCCTTGCCCTCGAGCCAATGGCACAGCTCGTAAATGCCCACCACCTTCGGGCGAAACTTCTTCCCCAGCGGGATCGCGTCGGCGATGTGGTCGAAGTGGCCGTGGGTGACGAGCAACGCATCCACCCGGGTCAGAACGTGGGCGCGAGGGTAGGACGGGTTGCCGTCGACCCAGGGATCCACCAGCAGCGTTTCGCCCTGGTTCAGCTCGATGGAAAAAGTGGCGTGGCCAAGCCAGGTAATCTTGGCAGAGGACATGACTCCTCCCTAACCGGCTTTTCGCTTGGTGGCCCGCTGGCGGGATGCTTTGGGAGTCCGGGCCACGCCGGGCGGCTTGGCAGGGACCCGCTTTTTCCCGAGGCGGGCCACGGCCCGCAGCAGCGCCTGCACCTCGCCGGGACCCTTGGTGATTACGATGTCGGCGTCGGTGGACTGCTCGGTCAGGCCGAGCGCCTCCACGTAGCCGGAAAGCAGCACGATCGGCATCTTGGGAACCAACTGGCGAATCTTCCGGATCACCTGCTGGCCGGAAACTTCCGGCATCCGATAGTCGGTAACCACCAGGTCAAAGGGCTGTGACTGGAACAGGTCGATGCCGTCCTGGCCACCCGCCGCCACTGCGACCTTGTGGCCGAGCTGCTCGAGCACCGTGCGGCGCGCTACCAGTCCATGGCGGTTGTCGTCAATCATCAGGATCCGCAGGCTGGCAGCAGGCATAATTTGAGTAGTTACCTTCAGGAAAGACGGAGCGTAGCGTATCAGGAGCGTCGCGCCGCTGTCAACAGATTTTTATCTTGCTGGAAAGACGAAAGATCGAGTGCTTGACCTGGACTCGAACTTGTGATTGGCTTCACTCCACTTCGCGCGGCGCGACGTAACCCGCCTTGGCCAGGATCGTGTACTTGATGTTCTTGCCCTTCTGGTCGACGACGCGCAGGTCCTTGTTGGTCTGGGGATCGACCAACTGGACCTTGATTTTCCGGAACTTTCCGTCGCGCGCCGCGTTGGTAGGCTGGTAAGTGACGCCGTATTGGTTGCGCAGCGAAGAGGAAATCTGGCCAAAAATGCTCGGAAACTCGCCGTAAAAGCGGGGGAAGAAGGACATGCCGCCCGATTCCTTGGCGAAGGTGCGCATCTGGTTGTCGGCCTGGAGGAAGTCCATGCGCTGGATGGGGCCCATGGCGCCGCGCGCGTCGTACCACTCGCGCAGCGCCTGCATCAGGCCGATGGCGTAGATGGGGGTGCCGCCGGTCTGGACGATCTGGCGGGCCTTGTCGAAGGTGAGCTTGCTGAAGGTGTCCACGCCGGAGGCGATCACCACGATCGCCTTGCGGCCCTCGATCTCCTTCATGCGGTCGAGGGTGTCGGCCAGGGCGTCGTAGAGGTTCGATTCCGAGTAGGCGGCGATGCGCAGCCGCTGCATCGCCTCGTAGGCGGTGCGCTTGTTCTGGGAAAAGTCGGAAAGTACCTCCGGCCGCAGGTCATAGGCGACCACGGCCACCCAGTCCTCTTTGCGCAGCGTCTCCAGGAACCCGTAGGCGGCAGTGAGGGTCTGGTACCACGACTCGGTCCAATACTGCTGGTAGAGGTTGCTGAACTCGATCACCATGCAGACCGTCATGGGGGCTTCGCTGGGGCCGAAGTTGACGATCTTCTGGGGGACGCCGTCTTCGAGGATCAGGAACTTGTCCCGGGGGATGTTGGGGATGAAGTTGCCCCGGTTGTCGAGCACGGCCACGTCCACCGTCACCACGTTGGATTCAGCCTTGAAGGTGGGCAGGTCGGCCGGCAGTGGGTTACGCTTGGGACGCGCGGCGGCTGGCGGCGGCTCGGCTTTCTTCTTCGGCCGGGCCACGGTCTCCCCGGCATCGCGGCTGGGCCCCTGCGCGCTGGTCAACGGGCCTTGCTGGGCCGCCAGAATGCCCAGCGTGAGCAGGGACACGCCAAACAGAAAACCTTTTCGGAGTCTTTCGGACCTTCTCATTCTATTCATAGGGACTGCCGATCCCCCTCGTCGGTTACTTGTATGGTAATACGCCAAATCCCGGAACGCCACCAACGTTTGTGGATCGTAGAACGTGGATCGTGGAACGTAGGCTCCGTCAGCCGGGGCATTCTGACTCCTGACTCCTCAGTTCACCCACCGGTCCTGGTCCCCTTGCTGTTTGCGCATGTAGACTTTGAACTTCTGCTGGAGCCGGCGGCGGCGCCATTCCTGGTAAAAGGCGAGGAGGTTCTGGTCCACGCGGTGCAGCCGGAAGCGCAGATACAGGTAGCCGAACAGCATTCCGCCCAGGTGGGCGATGTTGCTGACTGCACTCTGCGAATTGAAGCTGGACATGAAGGCGATCACGCCCATAATCAGAACGAAGTACTTGGCCTGGATGGGGAACAGGAAGCTGAAGAAGACCGTGCGGGTCGGGTAGAGCAGGCCGAAGGCCAGCAGGATGCCGTAGATGGCGCCCGAGGACCCGATGGTCGGGATGCCCACCGACCGCCACAACAGGTTGGCGGCGATGTCGCACAGGCCGGCCCCCACGCCGCAAACGAAATAGAAATTCAGGAAGCGCCGCGTGCCCCACTCGCGCTCCAGGTCGGCCCCGAACATCCACAGCGTCAGCATGTTGAAGATGATGTGGCCGAAGCCGGTGGGGTCGTGCAGGAACATATAGGTGAACGGCTGCCAGATCATGCCGTGCAGCACGCCCCAGGCCCGCAGTCCGAAAATGCCCAGGAAGGCGCGGGCCATGTCCGTATCGAGAATGCCTAGAAAGAAAAAAAAGACAAAGATGCAACTGTTGATGATCAGCAGCCACCGGACCCCGCGCGGGAAATAGGCGCCGATGCCGAAACTGCTCCCGGGATAGCGGCTGTACGTTCCCATGGCCTGCTGGTCCAGCAACTGGCTCTTCTAGCAGGATATCAGAGTCGGGAGTCACAAGTCAGCTCTCCGCCCCCGACATCCCCGACAATGCCGGATTGAACCGGTTGAGACTCGCGGCAGCAGCGGACGAGCGAGCGTGGCGGTCATTGCAGGCATGCAGAAGCGCTGGTGAAAACAAAGCTCTTAAGGGCGAGTCACAGACGAGCGGAGGCAAGCCGGTGAAGAAAAAGAAGAAGCCGGGCAGCGCGAGCAGTCGTGTCGGCGCGGCACCGCGCATGGCCGCGTTATCGCTCCGCCACAGTGAGACGGCCCTGGGGGCCTACTACCGGCAGATCGCGCGGCGCATCGGGGCAGACGTGGCGGTATTTGCCACGGCGCGGAAGTTGGCGACGCTCA
>JACQDI010000585.1 GCA_016201195.1 Acidobacteriota bacterium
CGAAAAGAGCGTAGTAGGCAGTCTGCTGGGCGAGCGCGGGGGCCGGGGTCACCGAGCCCGAGCCGACACCGAGCAGGAACGAAGCCAGCGCGATGCCGGCGGTGGCGCTCGACTGCGCCGGGTTCGGCCCCTGCGTCCAGTTGTTTGAGAAAGAAAACTGCGTGGCGTTGTCGCCGTGCTGGGTGAGGTTGGCGCGGATCAGCCGGTACTCAAATCCCGTCTTGAGATTGTGGCGGGTAAGGGCCTTGGTGAGGTGCGCCTGCCAGGCGTGGGCATCCATGCCGAAAGCGATCAGGTCCCCCGCTCCTAGCGCGCCTCCGACGACCGTGTTGGGGACCGAGGCGGTCACGCTGAGGCCGGTGACCAAGATCGAGGGAAACGCAAACGGCGCGCCGATGGCGCGCCCGAGGCCGGCCGGGAAACCGAGAGTGGTCATGTCGAAGCCCTCGCTGTGGGCCACGCGAAAATTCGACAGCCGGGCGAAGGCGTAGCGGAAGGTCCCGAGCAGGGTGGGGCTGAAGGTGTAGGTGTCCTCGACCACGGCGTTGCGGCGGCTGAAGACCTGCGGCCCGGCGCCTGGAGACCCTACATTGTCTTTACCGTAGGCGATGGCCCGGTGGAGCGGCGAATCGTCGTAGGAAAAGCGGGTAAACACGCGGTTCTTCTCGCTGAAATGGTGGTCAAACCGGAGGCTGAAGGTATCCTTGCGGACATTGTTGCCGTCGGTGCGCACGTAGTTGGTGGTTCCCGCCGCGTTGGGCGCGGGCCAGAACTTAGCGATGTTCCGGGCCACCGGATCGACGCGATCGGCGGGAATGAGGTTCCCCGGAAACGCCGTGCGGATCGAGCCGCCTCCCGCCGGATTGGCCCGCGTCGAGAGCGGATCGTAAATCTGGATCAAGGCCCCGGCCGCATTGCGGGTCTGGCTGAAGTCGCCCGCCAGTTGCTCCGGCTGGGGCACGGTCCCGGTGAAGGTCACGCCCTGCACGAATCGCACCAGCTCGATCGAGCCGAAGAAAAACGTCTTGTTGCGGGCAATCGGCCCGCCGACCGTGCCGCCGAACTGGTTGAAGTGGAACGGCGGCCGGGGCTTGCCGGAGCGGTTGGCAAACCAGTCGTTGGCGTTCAGCTTGTCGTTGCGCAAAAAGTCGTAGGCGTTGAAGTGGAAGTCGTTGGAGCCGGACTTGGTGACCACGTTGAACACGCCGCCGGCGGACCGGCCGTACTCGGCGCTGAAACTGTTGGTCTCTACCTTGAACTCCTGCACCGAGTCCACGCTGGCGTAGAGCACAGGCTGGTTGGAGGCGGCGGCGGTGTTGGGGGCGCCGTCGAGCAGATACTCATTCTGGTTGGCGCGCTGGCCGTTGATGGAAGTGTAGGCGGTGCTGATCTGGTCGACAGGCAGGTCGTTCATGCCCGCCGAGGGGCGCACGCCGGGCACGAGGCCAGCCAGGGCGTAGGGGTTGCGCCCGAGCAGCGGCAGCTCGACGATCTGCTTGCCGCCGACCAGGTGGCTGAGCGTGGAGGTCTCGCTGTCGAGCAGCACGGCCTGAGCCTTCACCTCGACTGTTTCGGTGACGGCACCGACTTGCAGCGTGAAATCCAGACGGGCGACCTGCTGCACGATCAGGTTCAGGCCGTTCTCGCGGACGGGCGTGAAGCCGGCCTTGCTCACGCTCAGGTTGTAATTGCCGGGCGGTAGCGATGGGATATTGTAGTAGCCCTCGGCGTTGGTGGCGCTCGATGTCTGGATGCCGGTGCCGACGGCCTGGACCGTGACCGCCGCGTTTGGCACGATGGCCCCGCTCGGGTCGGTGACGCGGCCGGTGATGGAAGCGGTCTGGCCGAAAACGACGCCGGCCGCGATCAGGAACAGAACACTGGCTCTTTTCATAGGCGCAACGCCTCCAAATCCCAGCGCGCGTGCGGCAGGACCTCGGCTGTCGGATAGAGCTTCCGCACGGCTGCAACGTCCACCGATTCCCCGGACGCATCCACCGCACCTGCCATCACCACGCGGCGCGGGGCGAGAGCGGCAGTCACGTCCGGCAGGTCGGTGTGCTCCAGCAAGTGGGGCACGAAATTGGCGAGGGGATGGTTATACTGCTCGCTCTCGATGATGCTGCGGTAGGAGACGAGCCCGCCGGAAAGGTAGAGGGACTGGATGCCGGGGTCGAGCGCGGCGGCGAACAGGGCGGGCACGGCCATCTTTTGCTGCGCGGCGAGGGCCAGGCGCCGCCCCCCGAGACCGGAGTGGGCTCGAAGCGCCGCGGCCACCGCCAGAACGTCGGTCACCCGCTGGCCCAGCAGCGGTTTGCCGAGTATCAGCGAAGCCCAGGCGTAATTCTCTTCGTCGTTGTGCGACCGGGCGTAGCGCGCGGCGCCGCGGCTGAATTCCGGCGTCAGGTCGCCCAAGCCGCGCAGATCGGGGACGCACACGGGGTATCCCTCGGATGCAAGCGTCTGGTAGAGACCCCCTTCTGGCCAGCGCGCGTTGCGTCCTGCCGGCTCGAGCAAGAGCAGCACGGGCTTGGCCGCGTCCGGTTTCTTGGGGAGAAACAGCCAGGCCGGCAGCCACACTTTCGGCGCAGGGGGGACTTCCAGAATCTCGATGTCGACGCCGCGCGAAGGAATCCGCCGCAGCACCGTGGCCCGCGTGGAGGCGGCCGGCCTGTCGGCCCCCAGCAAGCGATCGAGCGGCTCAGGCTTTTTCTCGACCGCGCGGGACTTGTTCAGCAGCCATGGCGTCTGCCCGTGGAAGCTCCGCACCACGTTGCCTGATTCGGCGACCCACAGCGTCTTATCCGGCTCGGGCGACACCTCCGGTTCCTCGGTGATGGATTTGGTCTCGCCCTTCAGCCACCGCCCGAACCAGTTGTAGACTTGCAGGCGCGAATCATACGAAAGCCCGTGCGGCAGCGGCGTATCAGCCCACGAGAGGTGCTCGCTCTTGCCCATCACCTGGTAGATCTTCTGCAGCTTGCGAAATTCCTCCCAGCCGTTGGCGATGTACTGGGAGGAATAGGTACCGAAGAAATCCTTGTCGCTAACAGTCACCAGCAGCGGCTTGGGGGCGAAGGGATAGAGCAGGTCCCAGCGGTCGAAGCCGAGCGGCCCGGAGCCAAGGAAATTCTGCTCTGCGTCGTCGGTCGAGCCGGGCGGGTTGAAGTCGGCGCAGGCGAAATTTTCCGTGTTGCCGCTCGACACCACCGCTGTGGCCAGCCGGTCATCAGCGGCGATCAGCAGCATGGTGAGCGTCCCGCCGCCCGATTGGCCGGTGGAGGCGAGGCGCTTGGGGTCAACCATCGGATGCGCGGCCAGATAATCGAGGCTGCGCATGGCGTCCCACACCTGGAGCCGCGAGCTAGTGTCGCCCAGGAGCAGCATCTGCCTGCCCGGTGTGGTGTGCTCGTCGTCGGAGGAAAACAACCGCGTGCGGGTCAGCGCGGCATTCGGGTAGTAGATGCGCTCGCCCTGGCCCATGGGATCGAACGCCAGCACCAGGTAGCCGAGCTTCGCCAGCCCTTGGCAGCAGCGCTGGTAGTTGTCGTAGGCCTTGCCGTTGCCGGAGTGGCCCATCTGGAACAGCACGCCGGGGAACGGCGGCCGGCCGGTGGTCGGGATGTAGAGGTTGGCCGGGATGTGAAACTCGGGCCGGCTCTCATACAGGACCTTTTCCACACGGTACCCCGGGCGCTCGAACGAGCCGACCGTACGGGCGTTCAACGGAGTGCGCCCGGGCATGCCGCCGATGAGCTTCCAGAAGGTCTCGCGCACCCAGCGCTGCCTTTCGCGGATCGCTTCGACGGTGGTGAGTGTCGCGATTTGACGGTTTCGGTTCTGATAGGCGCGGGCGGCGAGGTCGCGCAGAAAGTCCGGCAGGCAGCGCGAGTAATCGCGGTAGGCCACACCGGGAAACTGCGACTGGCCCGCGAGGGGCCGCGCGGCCAGCAGGGTGAGCAGTTGACGTCGGGTCACGGCGAGAGTGAGTATACCACTATGCGATCTCTAGCGACTCTGCTGCTCGCCGCATCCTCGCTCACCGCCGCCGACTACAAAGCCGGCGTGGCCCGCGCGGTCATCACCCCGGAAAAGCCGATCTACCTTTCCGGCTACGCCAACCTCAAGCATCCTTCCGAAGGAGTGGTGCACGACCTGTGGGCCAAGGCGCTGGCCCTCGAGGACCGCAAAGGCGGCCGGGTCGTAATCGTCACGACCGACCTGATCGGCCTGCCGCGCTCGATTTCGGAGGTGGTTGCCGCGCGCGTCGCGAAGGAGCACGGTCTCGACCGCGCCCGGCTGGTGCTCAACTCCTCCCACACCCACACCGGACCCTTGATCGCCAACAACCTCAGCATCATGTTCGAGCTGAAGCCGGAGGAGCAGCAGGTCGTGGATGAGTACGCCCAAAAGCTCGCCGAGACCCTGGTTCGTGTGATCGGCGCGGCCCTCGCCGATCTTTCGCCGGCGAACCTCGCGTTCGGCAACGGCCAAGCGAGCTTCGCCATCAACCGCCGCCAGGCCGCGCCGAAGGGCATGCGGATCGGCCTGAACCCCACAGGTCCCACTGATACGGACGTGCCGGTGCTGAAAGTAACCGCGCCGGACGGCAAGCTGCGCGCTGTGCTGTTCGGCTACGCTTGCCACAACACGACGCTGGGCGGCGACTTCTACAAGGTCGCCGGGGACTACGCCGGTTTTGCCCAGCTCGCTGTCGAGAAGGCGCACCCGGGCGCGACGGCGCTGTTTGTGATGCTGTGTGGGGCCGA
>JACQDI010000057.1 GCA_016201195.1 Acidobacteriota bacterium
CCTGCTCACTCCGGCGATGCTGCTGAACTGCCCCCAGCGGCCGCACTGCGCCGCTGCAGGAAGCATTCCCGGCAGTAAACCGGTCTCCCCTGGGTGGGCTTAAAGGGAACCGTCGTCTGCTTGCCGCACTGCGAACAGGTGGCCAAGGTCTCCACCTTGTGGCCTCCCGCCTGCCCGCCCCGGCCATGCCCTCGGGCGGTCTTACAAGCCTTGCAGCGTTTCGGTTCGTTGCGGAAATTCTTGTCGTGATAGAACTGCTGCTCGCCTGCGGTGAAGACAAACTCGGCGCCGCAGTCCACGCACTTCAAAACACGGTCAACAAACTCTGGCATCTGGCACCTGCGCTCGGCCCTGAAATCCCAACTGCCATGGCCCGTTGCCCAAGGGGCTCGGGGCCTGGATGATGCCAATCAAACTATGATGAGCGATCCGCTATTCGATATCGCGCCGCGACTTCTTACGGTTGCGCTTCCGGGCCAAGGCCTGCTTGACGCGCTTTTTCTCGCCGGGCTTCAAATAGAAGGAGTGACGCTTCACTTCCTTAATAATATCTTCCTGCTGCACCTTCCGTTTGAAGCGGCGGAGGGCATTTTCTAAAGATTCGCCCTCTTGAAGCCTGACTTCAGCCACTAATCCCACCTCCCTGCGGTAAGAATCCAATGCACGATGAACGGATCGGCAGAGTCAAATCGATTGTATCGTATTTGGAGATAATTTGCCATAAATCTTTCGAGGCCGGTGGCTTGCAGCCTGTGGCGCGTAGTGTGCAGGGTGCGCCCACGAGCCACGGGCCATGCTATAACAGAATTTGCTCATCCCGCCATGCAAGATGTCCTCACCATTCTGCTGGCCGGAGGCGCCGGCGAGCGACTCTGGCCGCTGACCCGGGAGCGGGCCAAGCCGGCGGTTCCGTTTGGCGGTATCTACCGCATCATCGACGTCACCCTTTCCAACTGCATCAACTCCGGGCTGCGCAAGGTGTACATCCTGACCCAGTACAAGGCGCTCAGCCTGAACCGCCACCTCCGCCGGGGTTGGAACATTCTGTCGCCCGAGCTGGGCGAGTTCATCGAGACCCTGCCGCCCATGAAGCGGGTGAGCGAAAACTGGTATCTGGGCACGGCCGACGCGGTCTACCAGAACCTGAGCAGCATCCTCGAGGAGGCGACCCCGTACACGCTGATCCTTTCCGGCGACCACGTCTACAAGATGAACTACGCCCAGATGGTGGCGCTGCACCAGGAGTGCAGGGCTGACGTGACCCTGGCCACCATCCAGATCCATCCCTCCGAGGCGTCCCGCTTCGGCGTTACGAGCATCGACGAAGACGGCCGGGTGGTCGACTTCGAGGAAAAGCCCCAGCACCGGATGCCCGCGCCGTCCCGGTTTAATCCCAGCATGTGCAGCGCCTCCATGGGCGTGTACCTGTTTTCGACCGAGGTGCTGGCGGAAGCGCTGCGGCGCGACGCCGAAGATGCGGCCTCCGACCACGATTTCGGTCGTGACATCCTGCCGGGGCTTGCCCGCGAGGCCCGCGTGGTGGCCTACGACTTCATCGACGAGAACAAGAAGGAAGTGCTCTACTGGCGGGACATCGGCACCCTCGACACCTATTACGAGGCCAACATGGACCTGGTTTCGGTCCACCCGGTGTTCAACCTCTATGACGCCGAATGGCCCATCCGCACCCACATGGTGCAGTACCCGCCGGCGAAATTCGTTTTCGCCGACGAAGGGCGGCGCATGGGCGTGGCCGTCGATTCGGTGGTCTCCCACGGCTGCATCATCTCCGGCGGACGGGTACTGCACAGCATCCTGTCGCCCGGCGTGCGCGTCAACAGCTACTGCGAGGTCGAGCACTCCATCCTCATGCCCCACGTGGTGGTCGGCCGCCACAGCCGCATCCGGCGGGCCATCATCGATCGTCAGGTGGAGATCCCCGAGCGCACCGAAATCGGCTTCGACCCAGAGCAGGACCGCGCCAACGGCTACGTGGTGACCGAGGAGGGTATCGTGGTGGTCGACCGCGAGATCATGGGTCAAAGGCCGGTGCCGGAGCCGGAGGCGGAGCTGGCGTAGTCGGGTTAGAACTCAGAATACAGATACAGAAGACAGAAGGGAGAGGCGTGAGCGCAATTGCGAAGGTGATAGGGCGAGAGATTCTGGATTCGCGGGGCAACCCGACCGTCGAAGCCGATGTGATTCTCAAGAGCGGGGTGCGGGGGCGAGCAGCGGTGCCCTCGGGCGCCTCTACCGGGCAGCACGAGGCCGTCGAGTTGCGGGATGGCGACAAACGGTATGGAGGCAAGGGCGTGCGGCGGGCCGTGGAGCATATCAACGGCGAGTTGCGGCGGGCGCTGGCCGGCAAGGACGCCGCCGACCAGGCGCGACTGGACCGGCTGATGATCGATCTGGACGGCACGCGAAACAAGTCGCGGCTGGGCGCCAACGCCATCCTCGCGGTTTCCATGGCCGCCGCCCGCGCGGCCGCCCTCGAGAAGGGGCAGCCCCTGTATCGCTACCTCGGCGGGACCAAAGCGCGGCTGCTGCCTGTCCCCATGATGAACGTGATCAACGGCGGCGTCCACGCCGACAACTCCGTCGACTTCCAGGAATTCATGATCGTGCCTTACGGCGCGGCGCGGTTTTCCGACGCGCTGCGCATGGGTGTGGAAACATTTCACTCCCTGAAAAAGGTCTTGCAGAAACGTGTGTATTCGACCTCGGTCGGCGACGAGGGCGGCTTCGCTCCCAACCTGAGATCCAACGAAGAAGCGGTGGAAGTGTTGCTCGAGGCCATTACGCAGGCCGGCTACAAGCCGGGGAAAGACATGGCCCTGGCCCTGGACCCCGCCTCCAGCGAGTTTTTCGCCGATGGCCGTTACTGCTTCAAGAAGTCGGACGGCAGCGCGCGCTCGAGCGAGCAGATGGTGAAGTTCTGGGCCGATTGGGTGCGGCAATATCCGATCGTCTCCATCGAGGACGGCATGGCGGAGGACGACTGGGAGGGCTGGCGGATGCTCACCGCCGAGCTGGGTTCGAAGATCCAGCTCGTGGGCGATGACGTGTTCGTCACCAACACCGAGCGGCTGGCCCAGGGGATCGACCAAGGGGTCGCCAACTCGATCCTGATCAAGGTGAACCAGATCGGTACGCTCACCGAAACGCTCGACGCCATGAAGATGGCCTCTCGTGCCGGATACGCCTCAGTCGTTTCGCACCGGTCCGGCGAAACAGAGGACAGCTTCATCGCCGATCTGGCCGTAGCCACCAACGCCGGACAGATCAAAACCGGATCCGCCAGTCGCACGGACCGGCTCGCCAAGTACAACCAATTGCTGAGAATTGAGGAGGAGCTTGGGTCGCAGGCGCTGTTTGCCGGCAGGGAAGCCTTTCAAAGGAAAGTCAAAAGGCAAAAGTCAAAGGGCAAAAGTCAAAAGTGAAACCAACCTCGCGCTCCGGCCCGCCGGAAGCGCCGGAGCGCGAGGTTGGTTTTACTTTTGCCTTTTGCCCTTTGACTTTTGACTTTTGACTTGGTTTTGCTTTCCGCCTCCGCTACCCTTCCTTATCCGCCAGCCGAACCAGCGGCTCGAGTAACTGCTCCACCGGTGCGTAATCGTCGGTGAGCACGATGCCGCGGGAGCGCTGACGCAGGATCCGGAAGTGCTCAGGCTTGAGCGCCGAGCCGGAAACGCCCGGCGGCAGCGTCGCGTTTGTGAGTGGCTTCAGGGACCCAACCACCACAAAAGTGTCCCGCTGGCTCAACTCCGCGGAAGGACCGTTATTGACTGTAGAGAAGGCGTAGATGTGAGGGAAGGTCTTCGAGAACGTGTTGAGGATGGCGCCCAGAAACTGGCCGGAGGCGTAGATGTCGATGACGTTGATCAGGTAGACGCCGTCGGGCGACAACAGCTCCTTGACCTTCTCGTTGAACTCCAGAGTGGTTAGGTGGAACGGAACAGAGTAGTGGTTATAGGCGTCACCGTAGACCAGGTCGAAGGCGGGCACCGGCTCGCCGCGGCGCTTGCGGCGCAGCAAGTCGTCGATGTGGTTGCGCGCGTCCAAATTGTAAATGTGCAGGGGCGTATTGCGCGGCAGGCCGAACCACCGAAAAGCGGCCTCGGTCACCCGGGGATCGATCTCGGCCACCTCTACGTGGCTGCCCGGCCACTTCGAGAGCAGATAGCGCGGAAAAACAAAGCCGCCCCCGCCGATGAACAACGCCGAGGGCCGCGGCTTGTTGACAGTGGCCGCGCGGGTCACAGCGTTGTACAGCTTCTCGTAGTCGTACTGCAGGTCGTCCGGGTTGTTCATCACGATGTAGGAGTGGATCAGGTGATCGAGGGCCATCGATCGCATGCCGGGCGGACTATCCTCCAGCTCGATTTGGATAGCGGAGTACTGGCTCTCCTCGGAGTAAAGCACGTTGACAAACTTTTCGCGCAGGAAGCCGATCCTGGTGCCGAACGGGCGCGACCAGGGCCACGGCCCGAGCGAGGCAATCACCAGCCCGAGGGCGGCGATGGCCCACAGGGCGGGGAAGACGGTGCGGATTCCGTAAAGCACAGCCACCAGGGCCAGGGCCACCCCCGCGCTGATGAGCACGGCGATGGTACCCATCTTGGCGATGAGATAAAAGCCGGTGAGAAAGGTCCCCACGATGCTGCCCAGCGCTCCCCAGGCGTATACGTTGCCCACCGTGCGTCCCGTGGCGCGCCCCAGGTCCAGGGCCATCTTGGCGGCCATGGGCCCGATGCAGCCCAGCACCATGGAAGGTCCGAAGAACACCAGGAATACGTGCGTGGCGATACGCACGGTCCACTCCTGTTTCAGCAGGAAGCCCCATTCGGCCGCCCATTTGTTCAGCGCTGGAACGATGAAGCAGCATAGGGAGGCTAGCGAGAACGTCACCCCCAGGGCCTTGCGCACCGCGAACCGATCAGCCAGCCGCCCGCCGGTCCAGTTGCCCACCGCGATCCCCGCCAGCACCACCCCGATCACCGAAGTCCAGGTGTAGAGCGAGTTGCCCACGTGCCGGGCGATGAGGCGCCCCGCCACCAGCTCCACCACCATGATGCACATGCTCGAAAAGAACGCGGTGGCGTTGGGCACGGCGATCGCCAGAAAGGTCAGCGCGGAAGCGCTCTTTTCAGGGAGCGGCGCTTCCCGGCCGTTGACCTGCAAGGTGGTAGCCATAGAGTTGTTCTCCAAGGGGTAGTATAGGCGAAGTGGATGACGGTGGGCATTAAAGGAAGTTCATCGACAGAGGAGTCAGGAGTCAGAAGACAGGAGTCAGGAGACGGCCGGGTGCGGAGGTATTCTGACTTCTGACTCCCGAATTCCGCTATACTACTTTGGTCTGGAGGTGCATCGCATGTACCGTATTTTCGCTGCTGGCCTGCTGGCCGCAGCCCTGTTCGCCCAGGACCCGAAACCCGCGCGCATTGACACCGAGGCGCTCAAGCAGCGCGTCGACCAGGGCAAGGACCTGTGCTTCCTCGACGTGCGCGAGCCTAAAGAACTCGAGGAACTGGGGACGCTCAAGGGGTTTGTGAACATCCCGCTGGGGCAACTGGAGGCGCGCCTCAAAGAGGTGCCCAAGGACCGCTTCATCGTTACCGCTTGAAACGGCGGCGGACGCGCTGCCCGTGCGGCAGAGCTACTTCAGAAGAACGGCTACAAGACGGTCCAGTACTGCGGCTTGAAGGAATGGAAGGAGAAGAATTACCCGCTCCTCTACCCCAAGCAGCCGGCCAAGTGATTCTCAAACGCAACAGCGTCCGCGCGAAACTGCGCGAAAAAGGGTTCCTGCTCGGCTCGTTTGTGGAGATCGCTGCGCCCGAGGTGATTGAGATCCTGGGGACGGCGGGGATGGATTTCGCCGTGATCGACCGCGAGCACGCGGCCTTCAGCGGCGAGACGACAGCGGCGCTGATTCGGGCCGCGGCCTCCACCGAGATCGCTCCCATTGTGCGCGTCCGCGAGAACCGCGCAGGCGAGATCCTCGAAGCGCTCGACCTGGGTGCGGTGGGACTGCACGTCCCTCAAATCGCCACGCGGGAGCAGGCGGAACGAGCGGTGCGCGCTGTCCGGTTTCCGCCCGCCGGCGAGCGCGGCTTCAATCCGTTTGTGCGCGCCGGATCCTTCGGCGCCGGTCCGGTCGACGATCAGGACACGCTGCTTGTGCTCCACATCGAGGCCGCCGCAGCGGTCTCCTCTGCCGACGAGATCCTCTCCGTTCCCGGCATCGACGTGGCCTTTCTCGGCCCTTACGATCTGTCGATGACGCTGGGCATCCCCGGACAAGTGACCGATGAGCCGGTGCGCCGCGCGATGCGCGCGATTGGTGAGGCAGCGCGGCGGCGTGGGGTGACGCTCGGTGTTTACGCCCACACCATCGAGCACGCCCGGGTGTGGTTAAATGAGGGAGTTTGCTACCTGGCCGTAGGCGTGGATTCCACTTTGCTTGCCCGGACCGCCGGTGAAATTTGCCGCCAAGTGAACCAAATCAGGGAGAGATCATGACCCGGATTCTAGTGGCGCTGTCGCTTGTGGGCGTGGGCGTCCTCAATGCGCAGGAGGTGACCTCGCAGCGGCTGATCGACGCCGACAAGGAAACGCAGAACTGGCTGCAATACTCGCGCACCTACAACGCCTGGCGCTACAGCCCGCTCGACCAGATCAACCGCAACAATATCCGGCGTCTGGCGCCGGTGTGGAGCTTTCAGACGGGCGACATCCAGGGCGGCCTGCAAGCCACGCCGCTGGTCGCCGACGGGGTGATGTACATCAGTACTTCCTGGAACCGGGTTTTTGCCCTCGACGCAGCCACCGGCCGCAAGCTCTGGCACTACTTCTACGAGAAGCCCAAGCAGATTGCGGCGGCCTACGGCCCCTGGAACCGCGGCGTGGCCCTGGGCTACGGTCTGGTCTTCATGGGAACGCTCGATAACCACCTCGTCGCGCTCGATGCGAAGACCGGACGCGAGGTGTGGAACGTCAACATCGAGGACGTCGCCACCTGC
>JACQDI010000586.1 GCA_016201195.1 Acidobacteriota bacterium
CCCTCGAGCGCGGGCGCAAACTCCGGGGCGACCTTCCCGGCGTGCCCGTAGCCGAGCTGGTGAAACACGCCGCGATGCTCGTAAAAGATCCGGTGGTAGGCGTGGATCAAGCGAAAGAACCGGTCGCTCCGAAAGAAGCCGTGGCCTTCCTGGCGCGCGGCCTCGGCGTACATGTCCGCGAGCCAGTTGGCCGAGTAGCTATTGTGATCGGCGTCGAGGGCATCGTCGTCGGGGATGGTGATGGGGAGCACCCGCACCTCCAACGGGTAGACGTCATAATGCCCGGCCCCTTCGAGCACGGCCTCGACGCGAATGGTCTCCGCCTTCGCGTCACGCGGTACCCATAGGTCGAGCCAGAACACGGCGGCGGTCTGCCCGGGGATCTTGTTGTACTCGTCGGGGATGCGCCCGGAGAATCTCGTGCCGGTCGGAATCAGGGCGTCGGGATAATACTCGCCGCTCGACTCGAGCTTGTGGTACCACACCCGGTACAGGTCGGCGAAGATGCGTTGTTCCGGGTTCATCTGTATGTAGAGGTGGTATGGTCCAGGCGCGGGCAACTTCGCGACCAGGAAGAAGCTCGAGTAGCCGTTGCGAGCGACGGCGGGCGAGTTGATCTCGCGCTTGCTTCCTCCCCGATCGGCGGCGAGCACGTCGCCGTGAATCGAGGGGCGCTGGAACTCAGGGTATACCAGCAGTTCCTGCGCGCAGGCGGGGACCGTCGCGGCCAGCAAGAGGACTATCAGCGCCATGGAACTATGATATAGGAATGCGGCCGACCCTACGGCGCCAGCGACTTCGCGGAATCCGGCGACCGCGAGGGGACACTGATCGTGTCCTGGCCGCCGAACAGCCTCATCGGCACGTGGTCTCGCACTATCGCCGATTTGGGAGCAGCCGGCTTCGCGGAGAAACAGCTTCGCCGTACAATTAAAGGCGCTTCGACGGGCGTTGACGGATCGGGAGTTATGGCTTTCGAGCCGCACGATTTACGGGACCGCTCCACGGGACCGTTGTGGGGCTAAAGGGTAGCTTCGGCTGGCCGCGCACAGCCGTGGCTCATCGTTAAGATCAACCACCCCGTGACCTCGTTGCGGTATAATGAAGACATCATGGCTCGCCTATCCACATCGCTCGCTCGGCCGCAGCGAGCCGCCAAGCGCCCACGGGTCAGGGTCCACCAGGAAAAGCGTCCCGTCACAGAAGACGAGGCGTTGAACGCAGTCTGTGAGGCCCGCAAGGCTGAGCCGCGGTATCCTGTGACCAGGCTCTTGCGAAAGTTGGGCCATGGGTTGGACGGTTAGTTACGCCCGTTCCGTAGAGCGTGACGTCCTCCGGCTTCCTGCTGCCATTCAGACCGAGATCGCTCGATTATTGAAGGCACTCCAGGAAACCCCGTATCCGGCAGGCTGCGAGAAACTAAAGGGGGCGCATCATCGTTACAGCGTGCGAACTGGGCGCGAATACCGCCTCGTTTATTCAGTTTACAGATCCAGATCGCTGATTGATGTTGAATTCGCCGGACACCGCAAAGACGCGTACCGATGGCTTTAAGCTGCTACGACGGGTGCGCGGTCCCGGCCTGTGGTATAAGTATTGGGGCCTCGAAACTATGGCTAGACGATGGCTAGACGTGCTCAAGAACTCGTGTGTCAACACCTGGAGAACATCGGCCGCGATGCACTCGAGAAATACTCTGACGTGATCCCCCTTTACGTCCGCAACCGGCAGGGCGTCTACGCGCTGTACCGTCGCAACAAATTGTACTACGTTGGCCTGGCGAGTAATCTCCGTTCGAGACTGAACACGCACCTCAAGGATCGTCACGGGCGGTCTTGGGACAGGTTCAGTGTTTACCTGACGATTGGAGATCGGCACCTGAAGGAGCTCGAATCACTCATCCCCCGGATGGTCAAGCCGGTCTGACGATCTGCGCAACAAATTCAGACGACATATTCGGGACCGCCTGAAGAAACAATCGGAGGATCTCGTACCAGGCCGCAGCGCAAAGAGCGAGCAGAAGGAGGCGACCAATAAGCGGGAAGGCCGCGCTGCGGCCCTGGCGAGTTATTCCGACAGAGTAGTCTTTCTGCGCGCCCGCTACAAAGGAAAATTGCTGAGAGCACGCGTTCGGCGAGACGGACGGATTCGTTTTGCCCGCAAAGCTTATTTCTCTCCGTCGGCTGCCGGTTCGGCAGCGTTAAGGGGCCGCCCGTGCAACGGCTGGGTATTCTGGCAATACGAGCGGGCGCCTGGCGACTGGGTTCCACTCGACGAACTCCGCAAGTAAGGCCCTACCGCTCCGCCTCCCCGCCCCGCGCCAGCATCCGGGCGCGGGCTTCGGTGTAGAGCTTGCGGACCTCGTCCTTTTCCTGCTCGTTGTTCCAGGGGCCTGTTTTCAGCGCCCGCTCGAGGGTGCGGTCGATCCAGGCCACGAAATAGTCGGCGTCCTTCTTGGAGCGCACCGGCTTGTCATCGACCGTTACCCACACGGGCATGGTGGCGGCGAACGGGTAGGGGGCGCGGATGGGGTGGCGGGCGTACTGGGCGCGGGTGCGGATGGCGTACCATCCGCTGTGGTCGATGCTGACCGTTTTTTCGAAACGGGCCTTCAACGGCTTACCAGTAGGCTTGAGGGTCTCGATCACCTCGCCGTTGTGCAGCAGCTCGATTGATTCGACGGGCATGATCGACTCCACGTCGGCCACAATCTTCAGCGCGTGGTTCCCGGCGGGGAGCTTGATCTCGTCGCCAGGGTCCTTGCCGTTCACGGTGAAAAGCACCAGCGGGCCGTTGGTGACGAAGCTGCGCCCGGCGCGGAAGTCGGCGTGCCACTTGTCGTAGTCGAGCTTGGGGCCGGTCTTCACGTAAACGCGATCGGTTCCGATAATGTAGCTTCGGTAGAAGTTGGGAAAGGCGTCTTCGCCGGCCGAGGCCACCACGCGGTAACCGCAGTTCCACGCATGATAGAGCGGCTCCATCGCTTCGGCGGAGTTCGCTTCTACGAAGTCGACATTGTCGAGCGCCAGGTCGGTGGCGAAGTTGGGCCCCGCTCCGTGGGCGTAGCCGGCGAGGCCGCCCTGCTCCCGGGTCACCCGAAACGGGACGGTGTTGGGCGGGAACAGGCTGGCCACGATGCCCAG
>JACQDI010000587.1 GCA_016201195.1 Acidobacteriota bacterium
ACGGCTTCGATCTCTCCCTCACGGGCTTCTCCGACGAGGAACTCACCGAATTTCTCCGGGAAGATCCCACCGATGAAAGTGAGACCGCAGACCAGATCCCCGATGCGCCCGCCGTTGCTGTCACTCAGCCCGGCGACCTGTGGCTCGTTGGTCCTCACCACCGTCTACTCTGCGCCGACTGCCGCGACCCAGAGGCCATCGCCCGGCTGTTCGAAGGTCGTAAAGCCTCGGTGATCATGACGTCACCCCCCTACGCCCCCCAGCGCGAGTACGATCCAGCCAGCGGGTTCCGCCCGCTCGCGCCCGAGGATTACCTCGACTGGTACCGCCCGGTCGCGGACAACATCGCCTCAGTGCTGGCACGCGACGGGTCCTACTTCCTCAACATCAAGGAGCACGCCGAGGATGGCGAGCGCAGTCTCTACGTCAAGAAGCTCGTGATCGTTCATGCGGAACAGTGGGGCTGGCGGGTGATCGTTCATGCGGAACAGTGGGGCTGGCGGTTCGTGGACGAGTTCTGCTGGCGCAAGACCGATAACGGAGTACCGGGCGGCTGGGGCAACCGCTTCAAGAACGCCTGGGAGCCGGTCTTCCACTTCTGCCGCCAGCCGCAGATCAAGTTCCGGCCCGAGGCCGTGAGTCACCCGTCCGAGGATGTCTTCGGCTATTCGCCCGACAACCCCAAGTCCAGAAGCGGCAGCGGCTTGCTCGGCTGTGGTCCACGTGCGGAAGGTGAGGGCCTGGCCCGGCCCAGCAACGTGATCGAAGCCAAAGCAGAAGGCGGCCAGGGCACGCACTCGGCACCCTTCCCGCGCGCCATTCCGGAGTTCTTCATCCGCGCGTTCTCGGACCCAGGTGATGTTGTTGGGGATGTCTTCCTCGGCAGCGGGACCACGATGGTTGCTGCCGCAATGCTGAAACGCATCGGTTACGGCACCGAGCTGAGTCCCGCCTACTGCGACGTGGCGGTGCGGCGGGTGACGAACGCGCTCGACTGCACCGCTGTGCTGGCCGGCGCCGGCCAGACGTTCGCCGAGGTGGCGGCTTCGCGCGGGGTCCCCATTGATCCGCCCACGTCGCGTCACACGATGGACGCGAGGTCGATCCGGCACAAGAACGGCATGCCGTACTACGGCCCCAGGAAGAGGAAAGGAGAGCAAGAGTCATGCCCGAAGTAGCGAGCCAGCGTCTGCAGGTGGTGTACTGGCCCATCGAGAAGCTGATTCCATTTGCGCGGAATCCGAGGACCCACAGCGAAGAGCAGATCAGCCAGATCGCTGCGAGCATTCAAGCCTTCGGCTGGACAAACCCAATACTTGTCGATCCTGATAGCGTCATTATCGCCGGGCATGTAAGGGCCCTGGCGGCACGTAAGCTGCGCATGACGGAAGTTCCGGTGATCGTACTGTCCGGCCTCAGCGAAGCACAGCGGCGGGCTCTGGTCATCGCCGACAACCAGTTGGCGTTGAACGCCGGCTGGGACGAAGAAATGCTGCGCTTGGAGTTGGTCGACCTGCACGCAGATGACTTCGACCTGGAACTGCTGGGTTTCAGCGACGACGAGCTCGCCGAGTTTCTGGCCGACCCGGGCGAGCTGACCGATGGCCTCACCGACGAGGACGCGGCGCCGGAGCTGCCCGAGTCTCCGGTCAGCGCGTTGGGTGATTGCTGGTGCCTTGGTCGTCACAAGCTAGTCGTGGGAGACGCAACCATCGCGGCCGATGTGGACCACCTGATGAACGGTGAGAAAGCGGACTTGGTCTTTACTGACCCGCCGTACTGCGTCGGTTATACCGGCTACACCGAGGAGCAGTTGACGATTCAGGGCGACCGCATGACCGACGACCAGTTCCGCGAGTTCCTGGGTAAGACCTTCGCTTCCTACCGCCGTATCGTCAAACCGGAAGCATCGCTCTACGTCTTCCACCCTTCGAGCTGGCAGCGCGAATTCCAGAACGCGCTCGAGGCGGCCGGCTTCAACGTTCGTTGCCAGATCATATGGGCGAAGAACACGTTCGCGTGGGGCTTCGGACGGTACAAGTTCCAGCACGAACCGATCTTCTACGCGCACGTGGCCAGTGAAAGCGACGCTTGGTACGGCGACAAATCGCAATCTACGCTGTGGCAGGAGAACAAGCCCGCAGCCAACCGGCTCCATCCGACCATGAAGCCGGTGGAGCTGATCGAGCGGGCGCTGGTGAACAGCAGCCGGAAGAACAGCGTTGTGGCGGATTTGTTCAGGGGGGCGGGTTCCACGATGATCGCCTGTGAGCGGCTGGGGAGGGCGGCAAGGCTCATGGACGTCGATCTCAGGTATTGTGACGTCACAATACAGCGCTTCCAGGAGTTCAGCGGGAAGACGGCAGTTCTGGACGGAGTCAACCAGTCCTTCGAGGAGATCGCGCGAGAGCGAAAGAATGTCGCCGCCTGAATCGAGCGTTGCCGCCGCGAGATCGCAGGCGTCGAAGGGGAGATCCGGGCAGGCCACCCAGACCTGCAGGGGTTGTGTTTGGCCCTCTCCGACTGGTCGGCCGAGCTGAGGATTCTGTTGAAGCAGCGAGAAAGGAGCCATATGCCTGGTGGACCGCGTAATGGTGCAGGCCGCAAGGCCGTCCACATCGATCTGATCCAACTGGAGAAGCTGTTCGGCCTGCAGTGCGCCGACGAAGAGCTCGCCGCCTGGTTCGGCCTCAGCCCGTCCACCATCGCCCGGCGCCGTCGCCATGCGGAGTTCGCCGAAGCCATCGAGCGGGGCAGAGCGCGAGGGCGAATCTCCGTGCGCCGCGCCCAGATGAAGCTGCTGGCCTCCGGGAACCCGACCATCGCCGTGTGGCTCGGCCGCCAGTTGCTCGGCCAGCGTGATGTCATCACCACCGAGCATACCGGCAGCGGCGGGGAACCCATTCAACTCGCGCCGTCAAACCCGACCTCTCTCAACTCTCCGATGAGGAACTCCTCCAGCTTCAAAGCATTGCTCGCAAGGCCGTCGCTCCCCGCCGAGATCGCGCAAGAACTGGCAAAGCGCCGGCTGCTTGAGTTCGTCCTGCAGGCCTGGCCGGTGATCGAACCGGCTACCGACTTCATCCCCGGTTGGCACCTGGACGCCATCTGCGATCACCTCGAAGCCGTCTCCAACGGCCACCTCCGAAACCTGCTGATCAACATCCCGCCGCGCCACATGAAGTCGCTCGCCGTAGCCGTGTTCTGGCCCGCCTGGGAATGGATTCGGTGGCCGGAGCGGAGGTGGCTGTTCTCCAGCTACGCCCTGAGCCTGAGCATCCGCGACTCGGTGAAGTGCCGGCGACTGATCCAAAGCGCCTGGTATCGGTCCAGATGGGGCGACCGCTTTCAGCTCACCGGCGACCAGAACGCCAAGGAGCGGTTCGAGAACAACAAGACCGGCTACCGGCTCGCTACCTCGGTCGGAGGCGCCGCCACAGGAGAAGGGGGAGATCGCGTGATCGTCGATGATCCACACAACGTCAAGGAAGCCGAGAGCGACACCGTCCGGCAAGGGGTGATCGACTGGTGGGACCAGGTCATGAGCACCCGGCTCAACGATCCCAAGACCGGCGCCAAAGTGATTATCATGCAGCGCATTCACGAGGGTGATCTCAGCGGACATGTTCTGGAGCAGGGCGGCTATGAGCACCTGTGCCTGCCGGCGGAGTACGAGGGCAACAAGTGCTCCACCTCGATTGGCTGGTCCGACCCCCGGCAGGAACACGGGGAACTGCTGTGGTCCGCGCGTTTCGGACGCCAGGAGATCGAGGAGCTGCAGCACAGCATGGGCAGCTACGCGGCCGCCGGGCAACTCCAGCAGAGGCCCGCTCCGGCCGAAGGCGGGATTCTCAAACGGCACTGGTGGAAGTTCTACCGGGAGCGTCCTGGGAAGTTCAGCGAGGTGCTGCAGTCCTGGGACTAGGCGTTCAAGGACACCGCCGCGAGCGATTACGTGGTCGGTCAGGTCTGGGGGCGGATCGGGGCCGACAAGTATCTGCTGGAGCAGGTGCGCCGGAGGATGGACTGCCCGGGGACGATCCAGGCAGTGCGGAGCCTGTCGGAGAGATGGCCGCAGGCCCACGCGAAGCTGGTGGAGGACAAAGCGAACGGTCCTGCCGTGATCGCCATGCTGAAGCATGAGATCCCCGGGTTGATTGCGGTCAATCCCGACGGCGGGAAGGAGGCACGGGCGAACGCGGTGAGTCCGCAGATCGAATCCGGTAATGTCTACCTGCCGGATCCGGC
>JACQDI010000588.1 GCA_016201195.1 Acidobacteriota bacterium
GGCTGGCGAAGCTGGTGGGCGGGGTGGCGGTGATCAAGGTGGGGGCGGCGACCGAGACCGAGATGAAGGAGAAGAAGGCTCGGGTGGAGGACGCCATGCACGCCACGCGGGCGGCGGTCGAGGAAGGGATTGTCCCCGGCGGCGGCGTGGCCCTGGTGCGGGCCATCCCGGCGGTGAAGCGGCTGAAACTGGAGGACGACGAGCAGATCGGCGCCAACATCGTGCTGCGGGCGCTCGAGGAGCCGCTGCGCCAGATCGTGGGCAACGCGGGGCACGAGGGGTCGGTGGTGGTGGAGAAAGTGAAGGCCGACAAAAATGTCAACTTCGGCTTCAACGCCGAGACGGCCGAGTTCGAGGACCTGGTGAAGGCGGGCGTCATCGACCCGGCTAAGGTCGTGCGCTTCGCGCTGCAGAACGCCGCTTCCATCGCGGCACTCATGCTCACCACCGAGGCATTGGTCAGCGAGATTCCGGAGAAGGAACCTGCCATGCCCCCGCCCGGGCCGCACGGCGGCGGCATGTACTAAAGCTGGATTTCACCACAAAGACACCAAGACACAAAGATCTGTGTTCTTGGTGTCTTTGTGTCTTGATGCTTCATTCGAATCCCTCGACGAGGGATCACTTCCCAAACTGCCCGCGGGCCGCATATACTTAGGCCATGAATCGCCGTCAATTTCTCTACAGCGGCGCGGCGGGTTTGGCCGCCGCCCAGGTCAGGGACCAGAAGCCGAAGCGCGTCGGGCTGATCGGTTGCGGGTGGTATGGGAAGTGTGACTTGTTTCGCCTCATTCAGGTGGCGCCGGTCGAAGTGGTCTCGCTGTGCGACGTCGACCGAGACATGCTTTCCCGAGCCGCCGAGATGGTGGCCGGCCGCCAGGCGTCGAAGAAGAAACCGCGCACCTATGCTGACTACCGCGAGATGCTCAAGGAGAAAGACCTGGACATCGTCCTGGTGGCCACGCCGGACCACTGGCATGCACTGGCGATGATCGCGGCCGTCGAGGCGGGCGCGGACGTTTACGTGCAGAAACCGATCAGCGTGGACGTGCTGGAGGGGCAGGCTATGCTGGCGGCGGCCCGCAAGCACGGGCGGGTCGTGCAAGTCGGCACGCAGCGGCGGAGCACGCCGCACTTAGCGGAGGCCCGCGACAACTTCCTCCGGCCGGGCAAACTCGGGAGGATCGGCCTAGTCGAAATCTACTGCTACTACCATATGCGCGCCCGCGAGAATCCGCCGGACACCGCGCCTCCGCCCTATCTGGACTACGAGATGTGGACGGGGCCAGCCCCCCTGCGGCCGTACAACCAGTTAGTACACCCCAGGAGGTGGCGGGCGTTCATGGAGTACGGCAACGGCATCGTGGGTGATATGTGTATCCACATGTTCGACATGGTGAGGTGGATGCTCGACCTGGGGTGGCCCCAGCGCATCTCTTCGTCCGGGGGCATTCTGGTTGAGAAGGAGAGCAAGGCGAACATTTCGGATACGCAGGAGGCCACCTTCGACTACGACGATTTAAAGGTGTTCTGGCAGCACCGAACATGGGGCCATCCGCCCGATCCCAAATACCCGTGGGGCGCAACGTTCTATGGCGACAAGGGGACGCTGAAGGCGGGTGTCTTCAGTTACGACTTCACGCCCGTGGAGAAGGGTGAGACGGTGCACCGGGACGTCACTTACGAACTGGAACAGTACCCCGAGGATAAAACGGAGGAGGCCCTGGAGCGGCACGTCGCCCCGGCCATTCGCTACCACATGCAGAACTTCCTGGCGGCCATTGCGTCGCGGAGCAAGCCGGTGGCCGACATCGAACAGGGTTATATCTCAACGACGAGTTGCATTCTCGCCAACCTCGCCATGAAGGTGGGCCGCACGCTGACCTGGGACGCCGGGAGGCAGCGAATCGCGCAGGATGAGGAGGCGAACCGGCTGTTGCGGCGGGCGTACCGGCAACCGTGGGTGCACCCCGAAGTAGGCAGTAGACAGTTTACTGAACCGGGATCCCCCGCCGCTGGAGTTCCCGCTCCAGGGCCACCTGGCCGGTGAACTGGACGGCGTCCAGACCGTTGCGCCGCCCTCCTTCTACAAACTCGGGGATGTCGTCGGTGTAGAAGCATTCCTCGGGGCGGCAGCGGGCCTGCCGGATGGCCTCCTGGTAGATGCGATCCGCCGGTTTCATCGCACCGACCTGGTGGGAGAGAATCAGCGCGTCGAAGTGCCTGATCAGGGGGTAGTGGGACTGGATCATCCGGAAGTGGATGTCGTTGGTATTGGAGATCAGCACCATGCGGTAGCGGCGGTGGAGGCTGGTGAGGAGATCCTCGGAGACGATAGGGTCGGGGAGGAAGATGGTGCTCCAGAGGTCGCAAAATTGCTCGTAAGAGACCCGAAGGTCGAGAACCTCGCAGAGTTGGCGGTAGAATTCTTCGCTCGAGACTTCGCCGCGCTCGTAGGGGGGGACCAGGTTAGAGGCGGCGATGCGCAGGGGAATCTCTTGGGCTGGGTGGGGGCAGACGCCTTCCAGGGCCCGGTAGCCTCGGGTGAAGTCGAAGGCTATGAGGACGTTGCCCAGGTCGAAGAGGAGAGCTCTCGTCACTCCCTTTAACCACAAAGACACGAAGACAGGAAGAATTTCATAGTACTACCCTCCTGATGCCGTCGCGGATCAGCGGGACGTTGAAGTTGATGATGAAGCCTAGGCGGTGGCCGGTCAGCTTGAGATA
>JACQDI010000570.1 GCA_016201195.1 Acidobacteriota bacterium
AGGCCCGCGGGACGTACCTCGACCCGACCATCGCCACCGTGATCGACTTGATCGAGCCGGGCGGCGATTACGACAACCCAATCCTTTCGGTGCGCGGCCGAGCCATGCTGCCGCGGATCCGCGATACCTCGGCGCGGGCGTGGAAGATGGGGATCAAGCTCATCGCCGGCACAGATACCGGGTACGGGCTGTCGAGCAACCGCCGTGTGTCCCACGAGGTCGTGGAGCTGGCGGGGATCGGGATGCCGCCCATGGAGGCGATCCAGGCCGGGACGTCGGTCGCCGCTGAATGCCTGGGGATCGCCTCGCGCACCGGATCGATTCAGAAGGGCCTGGAGGCGGACCTGATCGTGATTGACCGCGATCCGCTGGCCGACCTTACGGCGCTGCATGATGTACTGATTGTGATCAACAACGGGAAGGTGGCGGTCCAGCGGGTGGAGTAGAGGGCGTGGGGTAGGTCTCCCGTATTGCGCAGTCGGCAGCGGTAGAATGGATGGGTGACTGCCGAGGATGACTTGCTCCTGTCATGGACGGGCGCGAGTCGGAATTGAGGGCTGCCCTGGAGACTCCCGATGAGGTTCGCCAAAGCCGAACGGACGCGTCGGTGTTTCTCTTCTACAAGGCTGAGCAAACGAGGCGTTGGGTGTGCGCAGTTGCAAAGCGACAGGACGATAACGGCTTCTTGATCACAGCGTATCCGACGGACGCGATCAAGGAAGGAGTACGAGTATGGCCGAAGTGAAGGTGCTCTATGACCGTGAAGGGAATACGCTCACGGTGTGGTTCACTGATGCGCAGCAGGAGTCCGTGTGTGAAGAAACTGGCGATGAGGTGGTCTTGATGAAAGATGCTGCGGGACGCGTGATCGGCTTCGAAAAGCTCAACTTCTCAGTCGCGGAAACCGATTCATTGCGGGTGGCCTTTGAAACAACACCAGCATGAGGGGCCGCCCAACGAATTAAGGATTTTTGTCAACGAGCCGCTGCAGGCGACGGCCAAAACTAGCGCCAGCGGTAGGGCTCGTAAGCTGAAGTATGATGGTCCTGGTTATCCCAATTCGTGCCCGATCGATGCCTCGGACCGTTCCACCTGCCAGCGCCAGACAAAGCTGAGCGGATCGGGCGCGATGCGAAGCCGGCCGGGCCCCACCACTTCGTACTCCATCGAGCAGTAGCAGCACAGCCAGACTACGCCTTCCTCATTCGCCCGAGGCAAGACGCCGGGAGCGAGCTTCTCGACCGTGCCGTCCGCCCGAAAACGAAAATACCGGCCGCAGCCGGGCTGTGGTCTTTTTAAACACACCGGGTCCGGACAGATGGCCCGCATGGCGTAATAGTCAAACTGGCAGCGCGGATTGGCGCAACGGTATGGCATGGCAACCTCCGGCCACCGACCAGGATTCGTTCGCCGATCGACTTTGCAATTCACCCTCCACTGTCCTGATCCGGTGGGTTCGAAAAATGATGGCCGGCAGCAAACTCAGCCGGCGGGCGCCTTTTGAGAGCGGGCCCGGCAGAGGACCGCTACTCGGTGGCGCCGCGGTCCGGCCTCGCTCCGCCCAGGGACTGAAGCGCGAGGTAGTTTTCACCGAAGCGCTTGATGTTGTCCCTCTGCTTGCTGTACTCGTCGTAGTGGCCCTCCTCGTCCCGGACGAGTCGCTCGAAGATCTGCTTGGAGGTGGCGTCGGCATTGGCGCTACAGTCCATCGCCGCGGTGTTGTAGCCCCTCGCGCCTTCCTCTTCCATCTCTGCGGCCTTCGCCAGCATCGCCTCGGGGTCCGTGATCTTCTGCACCGGGCCGGCGGGAACCATCTCTACGTCGCCCTTCAAGAACAGAATCCGCTCAGCCAGCAGTTCGGCGTGGCCCATCTCCTGGACGGCTATGCGCTTGAAAAGCGCCGCAAGCGGTTCCATGCCCTGGTCGGAAAGATGGAAATGGAAATACATGTACTGGTGGACTGCCTGCAACTCATCCGATACCGCCTTGTTCAACAACTGGATGCTGCGCTCGCGATCCATGGAAGCCTCCGGACGGTCTGAAGCACTCGTTCGCTAAATCTACTTAGCAATCGGCTGTCCATTGGTCCTGTGCGCCAGAATCGACGTTGGTGAACGGAGTGAGCCAGGAAAGCCGGATAGGCCGGACACAATTAGTCCAACTGCATTCCAGCCTCCCTTCAAGGCACGGGAATCCGGTAAATGTTTCGATGCGTGGTGACGCGAGCAAACGCGTAGACCGACGGGTTTGGCCCGCCGAAGGCTCGCGGTTGTGGGATCAGCCGCGCCCCTGGCAAGGCGGCCGCATCGTCTAGGGAAGGAAGCCCGGACGCGGGCAACGGCGGCAGGATCTGGCCGGGCCGCAAGGGAAGAGCGAATGTCCGGCTGCCGGTGCGGACATGCACATAGAGAAACTTCCCGTCCCGTGACCAGCTCACCAGGGGCGGTGTGACCGCACGGTAGTCTCCTCCGGCGTTGGCGCCGGAGCTGCAGACCACGGTGGGGGAGCCGCCGCCGGCCGGGTAAACTACCACGGATCTTCCTATCCAGGCTGCCAGCCCTTTTCCGTCGGGGGAAACGTCGTAAAGATAAACGACTGGATTCGGAACCACTCTCTGCAATCCGCTGCCGTCTTCCTGGGTGCGATAGAGGAACCTCGTTTTCCCCTCTCCTTCCGTTCCCACAAAGAATATGTCACCCTTGGCCCCGAAGAAGGCGCGCGCAGAGTCGGTAGAGGCTAAACGGCGCGGCGCGGCGCGTCCGTCGAGCGTGGCGAGCCAAACTGGGGAGTGCCCGGCCTCGTCGATCGCGACAAATACCACGCGGTTGTCGTCGGCGGAAACGCTGTAGTGCTCTATTAAGAAGTCGGGCAGCAGCCGCTCGCGCTGTCCCGTCCCCAGATTCGCGACCCAAAGCTCCCCGCTCACGAAGCGCCGGTTCGGGCGGGAGCGCACCAGATAATACAGTCTCTTGCCGTCGGCAGAGAAGGAGGGGAGATAGGCATAGCCTTGCGAAGTGATCTGCCGGTCGCCGCGCGCGTCATGGACCCACAAGGTGCTCTGGCTGGCGCCGACCGAGGTGACGAACGAGCGGCCGTCCGCAGCGAACGCGAGGCCTTGCTCTTCGGTCGCCCCGGGGGTCACCTGCTCGGGCTCGCCGTCCGGGAAACGCTGGCGCCAGATGTGGAATCCGTTGCCGGCATTGGCGGAAAAATACATCCACTTACCGTCGGGCGACCAGGCAGCGTCCGTACACTGGGCCGGGGAGGGACCAACTGGCTTTCCCAGAGAGCTGCCGTCATAAGGCACTAACCGGCAGGGCAGCCAGCCATCGGACATTTCGGCCACCAGCACCGACCTGTGGTCGGGTGAGAGAAAGGAGCGGTGAGCCATGCCGCCCACGCCAGCCGGCAGATATACCTTGCGCTGCTCGGACCGGTTCTCCATGGACGTGAAGATGCCCATATGGATGCCCTGGCCCGTCATCTCGGAGAACAGAATGCGGCGCGGACCCGCCCCGCCTTCAGCCCAAGTCAGCCCGGAGGCGTTGGCGAGCATACGACTCGGCTCGCCTCCCAGCACTGGTACAATCCAGGTATCACTGTTATACATCGAGGGGCCCGCGGTGTACGCGATGCGGGATCCGTCTGGCGAAAAGATGGTGGGACCCACCTTGGTGGAGCCATCGTGTGTGAGCTGCACCGGCTCGCCATCGGGAAGAAGTTTGACGTAGATCTCACCCGGACCGGGGGAAGTGCTCTCGCCTCGGATGAAGGCCAGCATGCGGCCGTCCGGCGAGAGCCCGGGTGCCACGGCGGAATCGGCGAAGTTGGTGAGCTGCGTGTATTCGTGGCGGGCGGGCTCGGCGGATTGCCGGGATCGGAACACCATCAGGGCGCCTCCGGCCAGCAGCGCCAACAGGGCGAGTCCCGCAAGCGCGTACAGGAGCGGTCTCCGGGTAGGCCGGGCCGGAGCGGCGACCGTGCTGGAGGCCACTTTGCCCGATGCGCTCTCCTGCCGCAGGCGCCGTAGGTCGATTCCCAGATCCTTCATCGTCTGGTAGCGCTCGTCGGGGTCCTTCTCCAGCGCTTTTTCGAGCACCCGCGCCAGGCCCCACTCCGGCCCTCCGGCCGGATAAGCCAGCGCCGGCAAGCGGTCGTGCGCGATGGCGTGCAGCGTGTCCAGGACGTTCTCGCGCAGAAACGGATGGCGTCCCTGCCGGCATTCGAACAGCACCAGGGCGAGAGAAAAGATGTCGCTGCGGCCGTCCACGTGGCGGCCCGTGGCTTGCTCGGGCGACATGTAGGCAGCCGTTCCGAGGATCGAGCCCTCGCTGGTGAGACCGGCGTCAACGGTGGTGGCAGCCGAGGCGCCCTCCGCCGGCGGCTCTTTTTCCTTCAGCTTGGCCAGACCAAAGTCGAGGATCTTTACGTAGCCGTCAGGGCGTACCAGGAGATTTTCCGGCTTGAGATCGCGGTGTGTGATGCCGCTTTCATGCGCCCGGGCGAGCGCCGTAGCGGCCTGGATGCCGATATCGAGAACCTTGGCCAGCGGCAGAGGGCCGCGCCGGAGAAGGGCGCGCAGCGACTCGCCCTCCACCAGCTCCATGACCAGGAAGGGTCCGTCCTCGAACTCACCCGCGTCGTGGACGGTGATGATGTTGGGGTGGTTCAGGGCCGAGGCGGCCCGCGCTTCCCGGGAGAAGCGCCGCACGCGCTCCGGTTGGCGGCCCAGCTCGGGCCGCAGCACCTTGATGGCGACGTCGCGTCCCAGCGTCGCGTCCTGCGCGCGATACACGACCCCCATCCCGCCCTCGCCGAGCTTCTCGGTGATTCGGTAGCGCCCAATGGTTCGGCCAACGAGAGACATGGAACTGTGGGTTCAGTATAGGTCCCTGCCAATAACACTGTCGAGTTTACGCCAGGAGCTTCTGGATCACCTGCCCGCCGACGTCGGTGAGGCGGAATTGGCGGCCCTGGAACTGGAACGTCAGCCGGGTGTGATCCAGGCCCAGCAGGTGCAGGATGGTCGCCTGGAGGTCGTGGATGTGGAGGCGCTCGGTGGGGGAGAAGCCCAGATCGTCGGTGCCACCCACCACCTGCCCGGCGCGAATGCCGCCGCCGGCCAGGAACAACGTGTAGGCGTCGATGTGGTGGTTGCGACCGGCTTTGTTGCGCTCGCGGACCTCGCCCATGGGGGTGCGTCCGAATTCCCCGCCCCAGATCACCAAGGTGTGGTCGAGCAGGCCCCGCTCTTTCAAGTCGCGGAGGAGGGCCGCGGTGGGCCGGTCGACCTCGCGGCATACCTGGTCGAGCGGCTGGCCGAGGTCGGCATGGTGATCCCAATCGGTGTGGTAGAGCTGCACGAAGCGAACGCCGCGCTCGACCAGGCGGCGGGCCAGCAGGCAGTTATTCGCATAGGAACTCTTGCCGGGCTCGACGCCGTACATGTCCAGCGTCTTCCGGCTTTCCTTCGAGAAATCGATCAGCTCCGGGCCGCTGGTTTGCATGCGGTAGGCCATCTCGTAAGCGGCGATGCGGGTGGTGATCTCGGGGTCGCCGGTCTCGGCCAGCTTGGCAAGGTTCAGGTCGCGGATGGCGTCCAGGGACTGCTGCTGGGTGCGCTCGGTGATGCCTTTGGGGCTGGAAAGATCGAGGATCGGATCGCCGCCGGAGCGAAACGGAACGCCCTGGTAGGCGGTGGGCAGGAAGCCGCTTCCCCACAGCGCCGCTCCGCCGCGGGGACCGCGCGGGCCGGACTCCAGCACCACGAAGCCGGGCAGATCCTCCGACTCGCTTCCGATCCCGTAGGTGACCCAAGCGCCGATCGAGGGGCGGCCAAAGCGCACCGACCCGGTATTGATGAAACACTTGGCCGGTCCGTGGTTGAAGTTGTCGGTGGAGACGCCGGAAAGCAGGGCAATGTCGTCCGCTACGGAGCCGATGTTGGGAAGCAGCTCGGAGACGTACAGCCCGCTCCTGCCGTACCGTTTGAACTCGCGGCGCGTGCCGAGCAGCTTGGGCGGATCCTTGGTGAAGGAGTCCATGAAGGCGAAGCGCTTGCCCTTCAGCAGCGACTCGGGCGCGGTCTTACTGTCGTATTCCTGGAGCTTGGGTTTGTAGTCGAACAGCTCGAGCTGGCTGGGGCCGCCGGCCATGAAGAGGTAGATGACGTTTTTCACTTTGGCCGGGAAGTGCGGGGACTTGGGCGCCATCGGATTGGACGGCTTGGCAGTGGCTCCGAACAGAGCGCCGTCAGTGAGCAGCCCGGCAAAGGCGAGGCGGCCGAGACCCACGCCGCAGCGGCCGAAAAAGTGGCGGCGCGTTTCCAACTGGAGCAGGCGATCCTCCAACGTCATGGCTCGTTTCACTCCCTTGTCATGAAATCGTCCAGGTTGAACAGCACGCGGGAAACCGCGGTCCAGGCGGCCAGCTCCGGCAATTGCTTGGGGTCGACGGGTTCCTCCTCCATGGCGCGATTGCCTCCCGGCGAAGAGTCGAAGACCTGCTCTTTCACCACGAGAAGGCTGGCGGAGGTTGGGTCGGACCGATACTCATCGCGCTGGAGGGCGAGGAACCGCGCCAGCCGGTCGCGCTCGGCCGGCTTGGGGTTGCGTCCGAGGGCGAGCAGGAAGGCGCGATCCAGACGCGCGGCGTCGGTCGCGGGCGCCGGCGCTTCCTTCAAAACCCGCCGGGCCAGCGCTCGCGCAAATTCCAGGAAGGCCTGATCGTTGAGCAGCGTCAGGGCTTGCAGCGGGCTGTTGGAGCGGAGGCGCCGCGTGCAGGCCGAGGTGGCGTCGGGCGCATCGAACAGAGCCAGGCCGGGATGCGGCACCGAGCGGTAAAAGAAAGTGTACATGCCGCGGCGATAGCGGTCGGGGCCGGTGGCGGTGGGCCACTCGCGCTTGACCTGGGTGACGGCCATCGCGCCTTCAGGGATGGGCGGATAGACGCTGGGCCCGCCGATTGCCGGCGTAAGCAGGCCGCTCGAAACGAGCGCGGCATCGCGCAGGATCTCCGCTTCGAGCCTCATTCTGGACTGGCGCGCCAGCAGGCGGTTGTAGGGGTCGGCTTCTTCCAGGTCCTGGCGGCGGTGCGACGACTGGCGATAGGCGGCCGAGGTGACGATGACGCGGTCGATGGCCTTCTGGCTCCAGCCGCGGGTCACGAACTCGGTGGCCAGCCAGTCGAGCAATTCGGGATGCGTGGGCTTCGAGCCGAGCAAACCGAAATCGTTCTCGGTTTCCACCAGCCCCTTACCGAAATACACCTGCCACATGCGATTCACGGTGACGCGGGCGGTCAGTGGGTTGCCCGCGTCAACGAGCCAGCGGGCCAGGTCGAGACGCGTGCCGGTCACCGGCTTCGACGAGAGCACTGCCGGAACAGCCGGTAAGACCGGGGCGCCGTGTCGCAGGAAGTCTCCGCCGAGGTGGATATAGCTCTCGCGCGGCCGCGGGAGGTCGCGCATGACGAGCGTGGTAGTGATCTTCGGCGCGCGCCGGCGCAGAGCGGCGAGGTTCGAGACTCGCTCCCGCAGGCCGGGATCCTTGTACTTCGGCGGGTCGCCCGACTGGGCCGGCTTGGCGCCGAGGGCTTCCACGTAGGCGGCCAGCTCGCGGCTGAGCGCCGACACCTGCGCGCGGGACGCTTCGCGCCGGGCCTGCTCTTCGGGCGTCGGCAGCTCCAGCACCGGACGGTGAAAGTCGTAGCGCTCGGCTTCGGTCGTGATCTCGTCGGTGTTGTTGTAGAAGGCGAAGAGCTGGTAGAACTCGCGCTGGGTAATGGGGTCGTACTTGTGGTCGTGGCAGCGCGCGCAGCCCAGGGTGAGACCGAAGAACGCCGCTCCGGTGGTGGCCACGCGGTCGGCCACGGCTTCGACGCGGTACTGCTCGAAATCGATCCCGCCTTCGTAATTGCTGCTCGTGTTGCGGTGGAACCCGGTGGCGATCAACTGGTCGGCGGTCGGGTTGGGCAGCAGGTCGCCGGCGATCTGCTCGATGACGAACTGGTCGAAGGGCAGGTCGCGGTTCAGG
>JACQDI010000571.1 GCA_016201195.1 Acidobacteriota bacterium
AAGGCATGAAAGATGTTGTAAGCGAGGAAAGCCACCAGCAGAAAGCACTCCATGGCGTTGGGGTCATGCTTGTAAACGTGATCCGCATGCCATTGGTTGACCAACTCGTTGAAGCCATGATTCTCGATGTCCCATCGCTGGTGGCCGAAGCAGATGGCCCGCTCGGTGGGAACTTGCGTAGCCGGTAGGGTAGTGGCCCAGATCCAGTCGCTGGTTTGCACCGAGTCCTGCTGGTCGAGTTGCCGGCGCACCGTATAGGTTTCCAAGGACCGTAGAACGCGCACCGGAGTGTTCACCTGGGGCCAGGAGAGCAAGTCGGGGAAATCCCACCACCAGCACTGGCGGGATCGATAGCAACCCGGTTGAGGCGCGACGCACTGGAACAACCGCGCCACGTCTTGATACAGATTGCGCCGTTCATCTTTGAGAACCACCAAAGCATGCTTGCGGCGAGCCAGCAGAAAGTTGAAGAACGGCGCGGTGGCGTAGAGCGCGTCGGCCAGTACCAGGTCGAAGGCGCGCGGATAGGCGGCGATCACGCGATCCAACAACCGCAAGGCCGTGGCGACTTCATCTTCCCCGTCGCGTTGCGGCTCGTGGTCCAGGAGCAGTCGAACCGGATCGCGGCCGGGTGGCGCCCCGGGCAGCAGCATTATTATATTGTGTGTGCCTGCGGGCGCAGCAGCGCAGAGAGGATTGCGCCACCCGCTCGGTTTCAGCGCCCGCGGTCGAGGAGGCGGTGGTCGAAAGCATCCGGCGTATCAGCATCCACCCGCGCGTGCTGGAGAAGACCCTGCGCCTCGTGCGCCAGCGGCTGGCTGAGAAAACCTCCCGGCTCCGGGAAGAGTTGAAGAGCGTTCAGCACAAGGTGAAGAACCTCAAGTCGCAGCTTGCCCGGCTGCGCGAACCTGGGCCGGCGCGCGAATCCGACCTGAACGGCCAGCTCGCCTCGGGCGAGGCTCGAGCGGCCGAGTTGAAGCGGGAGCTTCTGATCCGCGAACGGGAGCGCTTGGACGAAAGGGAACTCCGCAGGATGATCGAGTCGTTTGACGAGCTGTGGAAGGCGCTGAACATCGAGGAGCAGAGCCGCTTCGTGCGGCAACTCATCGAGAAGGTCGGCTACGACGGCCGGACCTGCAAGGTAACCGTGAGCTTCAAGTCGGCCAATACAAAGGAGCTCTGCCAGAAGGGAGAAGCACGATAAGCACAGAGACCAGCACCTTGGACATCGAAATCACGATCGATCTGAAGAAGCACCGGCATCCGCGCCGCCGGACCCGAGCCTCCGAGGCGCCGGATACCACCCGCATTCCCCGGATCACCCGGCTGATGGCGCTGGCGATAAGGTTCCAGGACATGGCCGACCGCGGCGAGGTGCGGGATTACGCAGACCTGGCCAGGCTAGGACACGTCACCAGGACCCGGATTACGCAAATTATGAACTTGTTGAACTTGGCTCCAGACATCCAGGAACGGATTTTGTTCCTGGCTCCCGAGGCTTTGGCCTCCGATAACATCGGCGAGAAGCGGCTGCGCAAGCTGACAGGGCTGATCGGCTGGGGCGAGCAGCGGCAGTTATGGCCTCACGAGTGTTAGCGCATCAGCGGGTCCGGCAGTCGCTACGGGGGACCCCCTCTCCCACAAAAGAGCCCGCGCTCGCTCTCGAATTTCATTGAGAATCTCCAGGAGATCAGTGCCTTAAAGATCCATCAAAAACATCGCTTCGGCGGAGTAACGCCCGATAACGCCCGCATATTGTTGTGTATACTACCTAATGTTAGTTGCTGGTGCAGTTATGCAGCCGCAGATGGCACTCACGGTCCGCGCCTCCATGGGGCTGAGCGCGGACTTTGGACATTCCGTTCTCGACCGTAATTGACGCTTGTCGCCAAAACGGAAATCAAGCGGAAATCAAGCGAATTCAAGTTGCGAATCCAGGGTGAAAGATGCGGCCGTCATGGGCGGCAACTCATTCATTCTGAGTGGGTTGGCGAAGCTACGGAGAGGCCGCCGTTCGGAAAACCCACTTGAATTTGACAGTTTGGGTGGTGTAACGAAAAGGGTTACCGGAGGCCCGTAAGTCGTTCGAAATACATGTGATTTCCGAACTCCTCGTTGATGGCCTGAGAAGGGGATTCGATTAACAATTAGTCGGTCGCACTGAGTTTGGGCGCCCTCACCCAGAGAAGATCGGACGGCTTGCATCCCTTTTTTATGGGGTGACAAAATCAAACTCCCTCTGGTGGATTTGAGCATCATCGCAATGAAAGTTCTGGCTGCATTTCCCCAGAGCGCCGGAGAGGAAAAGCCGCCGCGAGACAATCCCGTGCGGCGGCTTTGGAGAAAGCGAGAGGGAAGCGTTCAGCGGCGCGCCACCGAGCAGATCCGCTGCCCGTCATCCCGCTAGTCGGACTCAACCTTCGGCTGGCTGCCCCAGGAACGGGTCCACGTTGTCTAGAGCTTTCACGGCAGGCGGTCGGCGGGTCAGCAACGGCATCGCTTCCGTCGAAGGTCAAATTCCGCGCGGGGACAGCTCGACCGCATCGAGGAAGACGGCCCCGGTGATTTTCTTGTCGAATTTGGCGGAGGGTTGGCGAAAAGCCTGGATCTCGAGGAGCGACGGACGAGAGATAGAGAAGTCCTTCTTCAAAGTCGTCCAGGGAGTCGTGCCGGAGACGGCGTCGGTGCGCACATCGAGTGCGGGGCCCAAAATGCGAAAGGCCAGGCCCTCGTCGGTGGTCAGGCCTTCTGCGCGAACGCGGGCGCGAAGACGGTAATGGCCCGGAGCAAGAAAAACCGTCTGGGAGAGGTGCTCAAAGGCGACGTTCTCGGATCCCAGAAAGCGAATGACGAGGGGCCGCGAAAATGTGACCTGCGCCGCCGGGGTCTTGCGGAAGCTCCAATCAAAGCGACAGCCAGTGGGCGCCAGCTGAAAACTCGGGTTCCAAAGATAGTTGGTTTGGCGGTATTCTCCACGATGTGGGCCCAGATAGTCCTCCCAAGCTCCTGACGCCAGTTCGTATTTTCCTTCCTTGAGCCAGAACGCGACGTACTCGGCGGCCAGTGGGTCATCGGCCAGACAGCGGGAAAGCAGCCATTTCCAGGCGACGGGGAGGTCCTGCGGCGTTCCATGGGCGAGTAAGTATCGAAAATAGGATTGCGCCGAGCGGCGGTCCCCGGGAAGGCCGTGCTCGAGGACTTGGTCGATTTCGGGGCCGAGCCGGGTATAAGAGCTAAAAACCGCTGCGTCGTAATCGGGTGTCATATTAAGAAGGTGGGAAGCCTGCTGGAGAGCGGGCGAGGTCTCCTCGATCGAAAAGAAAAAGTTTGCAGCCCGCAGCCGGACCAGAGGAGCGTTGGGACCGCGCTCGACGGCCCGTAGGTAGCAATAGCGCGCCGCCTGCCGGTTGCCGGACTCCCAGAACGTTTCTCCCAGGTCGCACCAGCGGTCCGCCGAGGCGGGATCGCGGCGTAGCCCACCCGCCTGATCCTTCGACGCGAACCGCGGCAGCCAGATGCCGCTCGAGTAACCGATTAGAAAAACTCCGATCACCAGGGACCATGAGTGGTGGCGCATAGAGCACATCGCAGCGAGTCTCGCCTAACCAGAATACCGAAATCCGGCCAGGGTTTTCTAAGCAATCCTTCTTAATCAGCGACGAATTTCTTCTTAGTCACTCAGATTTAGCTTGACGGCGCGCGAACACAAGCGTATTAGTACTAGTAGAACCAACGTAGACGATTCGTCCCCCCAAGGGACCCAGAGAAAAGTAGGTCGGCGAATCGGATGCCGGAAGGCGAATAGCGGTTGTATGGAGCGATCTGGGTTCCGTTCCCCCCAAAGTGAGGATGCAGATGAGAAAAACTGCGATGGCGGTAGTGTTTGTGCCCCTGCTGGCCCTCCAGGCCCAGACGAGCGAGGCGGATCTTCGCTCTGCTTACGTGCTGGGGCCGGAGGATCAGATCAGCGTCTGGGCGCTGGACGTGGAGGAGATCCAGCAAAAGGTGATCCCGATCGGGGCCAGCGGCTATATCAACGTCCCGCTGGCCGGGCGGATACGCGCCGCCGGGCTCAAACCGGAGCAACTGGAGGCGGCGATCGCTGCGCGCCTGAAGACCTACGTGAAGGAGCCGCAGGTGACGGTGAACATCGCTGAGTTTCGCAGCCAGCCGGTTTCGGTGATCGGGGCGGTGAACAAGCCCGGGGTGCACCAATTGCGGGGACGTAAGACGCTAGTGGAAATCTTGTCGCTGGCTGAAGGGCTGCGCAACGACGCCGGACACAGCATCAAGATTTCGCGGCAACTGGCGTGGGGGCGGATCCCTCTGGCGAGCGCGACGGACGATCCGAGCGGGCAGTTCAGCGTGGCGCAAGTGAACGTGAAGGCGGTGATGGAGGCGCGAGCGCCGGAGGAGAACATTTTGATCCGGCCGAACGACGTGATTTCTGTGCCCCGCGCCGAGCTGGTCTACGTCATCGGGGAAGTGCGCAAGTCGGGTGGCTTCGCATTGCAGGAGCGGGAGCACATGTCCGTGTTGCAGGCGCTATCGCTGGCCGAGGGTCTGAACCGGACGGCGGGGCCGCAGAACGCGAAGATTCTGCGGACGGCGGCAGGGGGGGCGAAACGCACCGAGGTTCCGGTCGATGTACGGGAAATTCTAGCGGGCAACGCGGCCGATGTGGCACTCGAACCGGAGGACATTTTGTTTGTCCCCAACAACGCCGCCAAGAGCGCAGCCTTGCGCGGCCTGGAGGCCGCCATTCAGCTCGGGACGGGCGTGGTGATCTGGCGTCGTTAAGAAGGATCGGAGAAGCGATGAAGAATCCTCAAGTAGCAGTCGGTGACCGGACCCTGGAGGTGGCGGTGCAGAGCGCGACAAGCACGCCGGCGCCGCGGGTGGAGTACGTGGAGACGCCGGTGGATGCGGGCGAGGAGCCGGACGAAGGTCTCAACTACTGGGAGATCCTGCGGCGGCGCAAGGGCACGGTGCTGCTGGTGACGTTTGTCTGCGGGCTGACGGCGCTGCTGTTCAGCTTGCCGCAGACGCCGGTTTACCAGGCGCGGGCACTGCTCGAGATCCAGGGGCTGAATGAGAACTTCCTGAGCATGCGGGACCTGGACCCGACGGCGAGCACGGGCAGCTACTCGGCGGACAGCTACCTGCAGACGCAGGTCAAGGTGCTGCGGAGCCAGTCGTTGCTGGAGCGAGTGGTAGGGAAGCTGAAGCTGGATGAGTGGCCGGAGTTCGCTGCCCGTCGGGACCGGCTGTCGGCTTGGCGGCGGGCGCTGGGTGTGCCCGAGGCCGCGCCGCTCCCGCCCAAGGAGCGGGCGCTGGCGGCAGCCGAGCGGAACCTCCTGGTGCGAGCCTCGCCGCTAACGCGCCTGGTGGAGGTGCTCTACGATTCGCCCGATCCGCAGCTCGCAGCGCAGTTCGTGGACACGCTGGTACAGGAATTCATCGACCAGAACCTGGAGGCGCGCTGGAGCACGACACAGCGAACCGGGGAATGGCTGACCCGGCAGCTTGATGACCTCAAGATCAAGCTTGAGAAGTCGGAAGACGAGATGCAGACCTACGCCCGCAACTCGGGGCTGATGTTCACTGCCGAGACCGACAGCGTGGCCGAGCAGAAGCTCCAGCAACTGCAAGAGGAGCTCTCCAAGGCCCAGGCCAACCGGGTGACGAAGCAATCGCAGTATGAGATCGCGAAGTCGAGCCCGGCCGAGTCGCTGCCGGAGGTGCTCGACAATGGGCCGCTGCGCGACTACCAGGTGAAGCTCTCGGACCTGCGGCGGGAGTTGGCGGAATTGAGCTCGGCGTTCACGCCCGCCTACTACAAGGTGAAGCGGGTGCAAGCGCAGGTGGCAGAACTGGAGACGACGCTACAGAAGGAGCGGGGGAACATCATCGTCCGGATCCGCAACGAGTACGAGTCGGCCGAGCGGCGGGAAAAGCTGCTGGCGGCCGCCTACGCAGCGCAGGCGAAGCTCGTTTCCGAGCAATCCGGGCGGGCGATTCACTACAGGATCCTGAAGCGCGAGGTGGACACCAACCGGCAACTCTACGAGAGCATGCTGCAAAAGGTGAAGGAGGCGGGGATCGCCTCGGCTATGCGGGCGAGCAATATCCGCGTCGTGGACACGCCCAAACCGCCGTCTCGGCCTTACAAACCGGACCTACCGCTGAATGGGGGGGTAGGGCTGTTGACGGGGCTGTTCGGAGGGGTGGCGCTGGTGATCGTGCGGGAACGGGCTGACCGCACGCTGCGCGCACCAGGAGACGCACCGGCCTGCCTGAAAATACCGGAGTTGGGTGTGATCCCGCTGAGGAGCGTCGATTCGTCGCGGCGGACCTACGGCGCGCGGGCCGCGCGCGCGCTGCGGAACCTGCGGCAGAAGGGCGGCGTCGACCGCGTGGAGCTGGTCACTTGGCAACACAAGCCGTCGCTGCTGGCGGAGTCGTTCCGGGCGACGCTGACCTCGATCCTGTTTTCCAGGCCGGCGGGGAACCGCCCGCAGGTGCTGGTGCTGTCGAGCGCCAGCCCCCTGGACGGCAAGACCACCGTTGTGAGCAACCTGGGGATCGCGCTGGCGGAGATCCGCCAGAAGGTGCTCCTCATCGACGCCGACCTGCGCCGCCCGCGGCTGCACGACGTCTTCAACGTGACCAACAGCTGGGGGCTAAGCGACCTGTTGCAAGAGCGGCACCTTCTAGACCACTGCCCGCGGGAGGCGCTGGCCCGGGAGACGGGGATTCCCGGCTTGTACCTGCTGCCGGCCGGCCCGGGCACGGCGGGGATCGCCAACCTGCTCCATTCCGACCGGATGCTGGAGCTACTGCGGCGCTTCCGGCAGGAGTTCGACGTCGTGCTGATCGACACACCGCCGATGCTTCACCTCTCCGACGCCCGAGTGCTGGGCCGGATGGCGGACGCGGCGATCCTGGTCTTCCGGGCGGGCCAGACCGCGCGCAGCACGGCGCTGGCTGCGAGGCAGCGGTTCGCCGAGGATGGGACGCAGGTTTTGGGAACGGTGCTTAACGGCTGGAATCCGGCCACGAGCGGGTACGGCTATTACGGCAGCTATAAGAATTACTACTACAACAAATCGTGACTATCTCGTCTTACAGAACGTTCTCTGGGGTCCCGGCTGGAGCAGGGGTATGGCTGGAGCGCCGGAGAAATGCCTGGCTTCCGTCCGGATCCCTACGGGCCCGTTTCGCCGCAGGCGTGGGCTGGTCGGTGGCCGGGGCCGTCGTCTCGCGAGGCCTGAACCTGGCGCTGGCGGTGGCCAGCGCACGGTTGCTGGGTCAGATGGTGTTCGGCGAGTTGAGCATGGTGCAGAGCACGGCGTCGATGTTCACCGTGTTTGCCGGCCTGGGGTCAGGGATTACAGCAACCAAACACGTGGCCGAGTTGCGGCAAAAGGATCCAGCGCGCGCCGGGCGCGTGCTGGCGCTTTCCTCGTTGGCCTCACTGGCCGCTGGCGCGCTGCTGACGCTGGTTCTGCTGGCGGCGGCGCCGCTGCTCGCGTCCCGGAGCTTGGCCGCGCCACACCTGGCCGGGCCTTTGCGGATCGCCTCGGCACTGCTGCTGCTCGGTGCGCTGACCGTGGGGCAGTCCGGAGCGCTGGCCGGGTTCGAGGCCTTCCGGGCGGTGGCTCGCATCAACACGATCACCGGTCTGGTGTCGTTTCCGCTGGTCCTGCTGCTGATTCGCGGGGCAGGGCTCGAGGGCGGCCTATGGGGCCTGGTGGGGGTGATGGCGGTTAACTGCTACCTCAGCCAACAAGCCTTGCGTGAGGAGTGTAGGAAGGCCCGGGTGCCGTTTGCGTTTTCCGGCTGCTGGAAAGAGTGGCCCATCCTGTGGAAGTTCAGCCTGCCGGCGTTTGCTTCGAGCGCCATTTTGGTGCCGGTGATCTGGGCGTCGAACGTGATGCTCGCCCGCCAGCCGCAGGGGTATCTGCAACTCGGGATTTTCAGCGCTGCGGACAAGTGGCGCCTGCTGCTTACCTTCATCCCTACGTCAGTGGCCGGCATCGCGCTGCCGATGCTGGCGAACCTCCACAGCCGGGGGGACGGCCTGTCGTACCGGAAAATCTTGCGGGCGAACCTGATCTTAAACCTCGCCCTCACGGTAGTGCCGGCGCTGGCCGCGGCGGCGTTCGCGGCGCCGCTCATGGCCCTCTACGGCGAGGGATACCAGGCTGGCTCTCCGGCAATGGTGGTCCTGGTGCTGGCCAGCGTGCCCACCGTTCTCAACACTGTGCTGGGACAGCCGGTGGTGGCCAACGGGTTCATATGGGTCCGGTTCGGCTTTGACGTGTTGCTGGCCGCACTGCTGCTGGGTTTCGCCCGGTGGATGATCCCCGTGTGGGGAGCGGCGGGGCTGGCGGCGGCGTATGGGGCGGCATATTCTGCTAGCAGCCTGGGGTTATTCGCTTTCGGGCGTGTGATGTGGGGGAGAGTGCCCCATGGCTGAGCGCTCCATCGCGGTTGCCGCTTCGAAGCCTTCGCTGGCTGCTCTTGGGATCGGCTTGGCGGCGGTCTACCTTGCTGGCGTGGCGCTCGCGACCTCGACCGGCGAAGTGAAGTTGCCGGCGGTGCTGGTCAGCGCACCGGTGTTCGGTGTCATGCAGTGGGTCTGCCCGCGCACGAGGCCGAATCTCGATATGCCTCTTTGCCCGCTGAACTGGGCCCTCTTAATCTTTTTCTTGCAGCTCGTGCTGCTGCCTTTGTCCGTTCTCGTGCAGGGGCCGTCTTTGGGGCGGTTGCTGGTGTTGCCGTCGGAGTTCGCCATCAACATGGCGGTGCTGCTGAGCACGGCGGCGTACCTGGCGTTTTGCTGCGGTTATCAGTTTTTCGTTTCTCGTCGAGAGAACAGCGCCGGTGCGAGGCAGGGCTGGAAGCCGGGGCTGCCGGTGATGGCCGGCTACGCCGCACTGGGCCTGCTGGGTTTCGTGTTCACATTCGGCAGCGTGGCCGGGCTGGTGGAGCATTACACGCGACCCGCAAGCCGCATCGCGCTGATGGGGGAGATCGGGGGTACAGCACGCGGGTTCGCAGGCACGGTGCTGCGGCCTTTCCTGCCGTTTGCATTCATCATGGCGTGGTGCAGGTGGGTCGACAGGCGACCTCGGCGAAGCGGGTGGATTGCGGTTCTGGCGGTGACCCTGCCGTTGATGGGCTTGGTGGTCCTGGCGTATCTCAGCTACAGCTACAACCGCGGCTCATTCACGGTCCCGCTGGTAGCGATGACGGCCGTGCTCTCGCGGAAGGTCCGGCGCATCTCCCCGGCGGCGCTCGCAGGCGCGGCAGTACTGCTGCTGCTCCCGCTGTTGGCGCTCGAAATTTACCGGCGCGCCGACTTCCGATTGCAGGACGTGTGGTATTCACCCGAGGTGCGCGATGTCCTGGTCGAACAGGTGCGGGTGACCGACCAGGTGCAGTTGTACGGAGGCGCGCCGCAATTTCTGGGATACCTGCTGGAGCGGTGGGGCCTGGAGAAGCAGCTCTTCTGGGGCAGCACGCTGCTTGCCTCGGCACTGTACCCCGTGCCGGTGCTTGGCAAGTCCTTCCGCTCGTCGAGCGGGGTGGCCTTGTACAACAAGTGGATCTACGGCAGTGCGACCAACGTGGACCAGGTGATTCCGTTTCAGGGCGAACTATTCCTCAACTTCCAGGCGGCAGGGGTGATCGGCGGCTTCCTGCTGCTGGGTGCCCTGGCCGCCTGGCTCGAGCGCGGCTTCGAAGCGGCCGGCTCGGCGTTCGATCTCTACGTTTGGCACTACTCGGCGATCTGGGCGCTGTTCCTGATCAACGGCAGCTTGGCGGTGGTAAGCCAGATCGCCGTATTCTTCTTCTGGCCTGTGTACATATACGCTGCCGGAAGGTTGGTTTGGATAGGGCGATGAGGATCTGCCTGGTGGGCGGTATCTACGGCAAGAGCGCGGAGTTGCGCCGTGTGTTTCAGATGACCCCGGAGACGATCCTGGAGCAGGGCCTGCGCTCCCGCGGCCACGAAGTCACGACCGCCGGACACCGGCAAAGCCCCGATTGGATGCGCTTTGACGTGATCCACGTGCACCACTTGGGGCTGGGGGCTTTGCGCGCCGCATGCGCGCGGTCGGAGGCGGCCTTTGTGTTCACCACGCACGATCCGGAGGCGATCTGCGGGCTGCCCGTGACACGGGGCCGGCGTCTCGCGATGCGCTGGGTGATGTCGAAGGCGGACGCGGTGGTGGCCCTGTCGGCCGCCGAGGCGCGATTCCAGCAGCGTACGTACCTGCTCGCCGGGGCTCGCCAGGCCGTGATTTCGAACGGAATCGACGCAGAGACCTACACGTATGTGCGGAAGAACGAGGCGGGCCGGAACGGCGCCTGGCGGCTCCTGTACGTCGGACAACTGATCGAGATGAAGCGCGTGGACGTGCTGTTGCGCGCCTTGAGCCGTCTGCCGGAGAGCGTGGAAGCGGACCTGGTGTATCACAACAGCGCCCTCGAACAACGTTTGCGGGAGCTGGCCGTCAACCTCGGCCTGGAGCGGCGGGTGCGCTTTGCCGGAGGGAAGAACCCGGCAGAGTTGCGTGACATGTACCAAAGGGCGGACCTGCTGGTGCACCCAAGCGCTGGGGAGGCGCTGCCGAGCGTGCTGACCGAAGCGATGCTGTGCGGCACGCCCCTGGTGGCCACAGCGATTGCTGGCGTCCCCGAACAACTCGCGGGCTATGGCGTACTGGTGCGTCCAGGCTGTGACGAGGATCTCGCGGTGGCGATCCGTCAGGTGCTCGAGCACTACGACGAATACGCGGCAAAGAGCGAGCCGGCCAGCCGCTATGCCCGGCAGCGGTTTTCAATCGAGCAGATGGTCAGCCGGCACCTGGAACTGTACCAGGGTCTGGCCGCCGAGAGGAAACCGCGGCGCCGCCACGGATTCCTGGGCGCCCCGGCGAGGTGGGGTGTGGAGATTCTATG
>JACQDI010000572.1 GCA_016201195.1 Acidobacteriota bacterium
AACGAGAGCGGCCCGACGTTACGCCGGTACAGGGTCCCGAGGCGGCCGAACGTGTGCGGGCTATTGTCGTAGGCCACCGAGCGGATGCCGGTGGCCGGCGTGGCGGAGACGTACTCTCCCATCACCGGACTGTTGGTGAACGAGCAGGCATAGGCGTCACCCCACCCCTCGCCCAGGGCCGCGCTCTGGACGAGCGGCAGGACGTTGACATTGCCCGGCCCCCCCACCAGGCGCGTGGTCAGGCCGTGTACGTATTCGTGCGTGATGATGTCGCCGTCAAAGTCGCCGTCCCGCCGCAGAAATGTCCCGTTGTCGGTGAACAGGAAAATTTGCATGCGGGGCGAGGAGCCGTCGGGGGGCGTGGCGAAATTGGAATTGTTCAGCCCCGACCCATCCTGCGCATCCGCCAGCACCGGGTCGCCTCCAAAACCGCCGCGTCCGAAGTTGTCCGCCTGAAAATTACCGGCCGCCTCGTCGAAACCCAGCCCGTAGAGCCAGTCGTGCAGCGCGTTGTTCCAATAGAACAGGTTCGTCACCGCCGCTGATCGGTCGGGAACGGCGTCGCCACTCAAAGCGTAGCTGTTGCCGAAGGCAAACTCGAAATCGGCCTGAGCGCTATACGCTTTCCAGTCGCATTGATTGAGCCCCGTCGCATCCAGGCAGGCCACCACGTTGTTGCCGGCGGTTTCTGCGCCGTTCACCCAGCAGTGGTTCAGCAGGCTTCCCGAACGGTATTGCGGCGGATAGATGGAAGCCGGACAGTTCCCGGCCGGCGCCGGCCAGCCGGTGAACGGCTCCAGGCTGCGGGGGCCGGCATTCGGATTCGGCACATCGGAGGCGCGGAAGACGGCGCCGCGGGGAATCTGCTCCCGGTAAAGATTGTGGCTGAACAGCAGTTCCCCCGTCGAGGCGTCCACAACCGCACAGAACCAGCGGCCCGGACCGAAATGCAGGTAGAGCTCCCAGGCCAGCACCGCATCCGCCGTCCGGGGAAACCACACCAGCCGGGCCGGTTCGGCAGGAGGTACGGCCCTCTCCGGCTCGAGCGTTCGCGCCGCCGCGGCTGCCGCCTCGGCGACCGTAAGCGCGGGGTTCAGGACCGGGCCAGCGCCCGCCGGCCAGCGGGCTCCGGCCTGCACCTGCAGCAAGCTTCCCTCACCGGTTACGTGGGCCAGCACGTCCCCGCCGAACACCGGAATCCCCGCGTACTGCTGGCGAAACCACAGGTGGGTCAGGCTGGCCGCCGGGCTTTCGTAGCGTCGCTCCAGCGGAAGCGAGAACACCGAGGCGCCCACCAGCCCCAACTGCTCTCGATGCTCTTCGAGGAACGCCCGCGCGATGGTCTCCGCATCGGCCGTCGCGGGCGCCGTCAGCGCGCCCCCCAGTCGCTCCGCCGCCACCGTTAACCCGCTGGCCGCGCTGCCCTGCTCCCGGCTGTCAAAAAAGTTGTAGTTCGGTCGCCGGGGTTGGGCACTCCCCACGCCTGCTGCGAGGATCAGGATAGCGGCTGGCCGAAAGATCCATCGACACTCGTCCATGGCAGGAGAGCCGGCTCCCTGATTTCATCGGCCCGACCACGCTATAACGGTAGGGTGAGCCGACCCAAACCGCTGCTCCTCACCATTCTGGACGGATGGGGTTTCTCGCCTGCCGTCGACGGTAATGCCATCGCCCAGGCCCGCAAACCCACTTACGATCTCCTGCTCAGCCGCTACCCCAACACCCTCATCCACACCTCCGGGCCCTACGTCGGACTGCCCGAGGGCCAGATGGGCAACAGCGAGGTGGGCCACCTCAACATCGGCGCCGGGCGCATCGTGCACATGGACATCACCCGGCTGGACCTGCTGATTGAGTCCGGAGACTTCTTCCGCCACCCGGTACTACTGCAAGCGATGCGTCACGCGCGCGCGCATCGCCTGCACCTGATGGGCCTGGCCAGCCAGGGCGGTGTCCACTCCCAGCTCACCCACCTGTATGCACTATTGAGGATGGCCCTAGCGGAGGGTGTGGAGCAGGTGTTCGTGCACGCCTTCCTCGACGGGCGCGATACGCCTCCTGAGAGCGGCGTTGACTTCATCGCCGAGCTCGAGCGGCAGATACGCTCGACTGGCGTGGGCCGTCTCGCGTCTCTCAGTGGCCGCTACTACGCCATGGACCGCGACAAGCGTTGGGAGCGCATCGAGCGCGCATTCCGCGCCATGGTCCTGGGCGATGGCATCCGTGCCGCCGACGCCCGCCAGTCGATCCGGGATTCCTATCAACGCGGTGTCACGGACGAATTCCTGGAGCCGGTGGTCCTCACCGGGGGGCGCGGCGAGCCGGTGGGGGTGATCCGCGACGACGATGCGGCCATCTTCTTCAACTTCCGGGCCGACCGCGCCCGCCAGATGACCCTGGCCCTGACCGATCCCGCCCTGGCCCGCCCCTCCCGCTCGCTCGCCCCCAAGAACCTCCACTTCGTCACCATGACCCGCTACGACAAAACGTTTTCCCTGCCTTATGTGCTGGAACCCGAGCACCCCAACAACATCCTGGCCAACGTCTTTGCCGCATTGGGATGGAAGAACCTGCGCGTAGCGGAGACCGAGAAGTACGCGCACGTGACCTACTTCTTCAACGGCGGCACCGAGAAGCCCTACGCCGGCGAGGAGCGTGAGCTGGTGCCCTCGCCCAAGGTGGACACTTACGACCTGAAACCGGAGATGAGCGCGCAGGGCATCGCCGACGTGGTCGCACGCGCCATCGGCTCCTCGGACTTCGACGCCATCGTCATGAACTTTGCCAACGCCGATATGGTCGGGCACTCCGGCAAGCTCGAGCCCACGGTGCGCGCCATCGAAGCTGTGGACGCCTGTCTGGACCAACTCTACCAGGCCATCCGCCAGAAAGGCGGGGCCTGGATCCTCTCCGCCGATCACGGCAACGCCGAAACTATGATCGATCCGGCCACCGGCAACCCTCATACCTACCACACCACGAACCCGGTGCCGTTCATCCTGGTCGACGATTCCGGCGCCGGGCTGCGCTCGGGCGGGGCCTTGCAGGATATCGTCCCCACCATCCTCGGCATCCTGGGCGTGGAGCAGCCCAAGGAGATGACCGGCCGCGACCTGCGCTACCCTTCGGAGAAGTAAGGCCGGTATTTTTCCGGCAGCCGCATCGGCTTGCGGTTGGTTCCGCAGATGATGTGATTGGTCGCTCCGGTCGCCAGCACTTTTCCGCCCGCCGCCTGCCGCATCCGGTATCCGAAACGGATCGACCTCGCCCGCGCCTCCAGCACGTGTGTCTCAATGATCACTTCGTCGTCAAAGAGGGCCGGCGCCAGGTAGCGGCACTCGGCTTCGGTCACCACCAGGAAGGCCCCGTCGTCGCGCTCCATGTCGCGGTAATTGAAGCCCTGCGCCTTGCAATACTCCACGCGCCCCACCTCCATCCACACCAGGTAGTTGGCGTAGTAGACCACCCCCATCTGATCGGTTTCGGCGTACCGCACGCGGATTCGGGTTTCCACGTGATTCATGTCCGACCACTCTACACCATAGCATTTGCGCCCGCGCGCGGGATGAGCTACAGTAGATGCAGGTTCGTGGCCGCCAGGGCGCTGACCTCGGCAGGCATCCTTCCAAGAATCAGGGTTGGGTCGCAACTCCTGTTCACGATCCGTCAGGAGGCTTCAAATGAAGCAACTGCCAGCCCCGCAGCGCGATCCGTTGCTCGCCTCGCGCTCCTACCGCAGTTTGTTTGCCGGCGTCGTCGAACTGCTCGAACAAGCCCGGCGGGCCTCCGCCCGTCTGGTCAACTCCGTCATCACCACCGTTTACTGGGAGATCGGCCACCGCATCGTCGAGCATGAACAGCAAGGAAGAGCCAAGCCCGGCTACGGCGAACAGGTCATGGAGCGGCTAGCCGCCGATTTGACGGCCCGCTTCGGCCGCGGGTTCTCCCAACGCAACGTCTTTCACATGCGTCAGTTCTACCTTTCTTACCGGGGAAAATTGCAGACACTGTCTGCAAAATCCACCTCCTATCTATTGGTAGCTGGACCCCGTCGAAAATTGCAGACACTGTCTGCAAAATCTTCTTCCCGCGCTCGCCAGCGGCTTGCGACCACCCTGGTCCCGCCTGCGCTCGCTGACCTCGCGCCCCTGGCCTTTCCCCTGTCCTGGTCGCACTACGTCTGTCTGCTTTCCGTCGAGAGCCTCGAAGCCCGCGCTTTCTACGAAGCCGAGGCGGTTCGAGGAGGCTGGTCCGTGCGCCAGCTCGACCGACAGATCTCGAGCCTCGTTTACGAGCGCACGCTGGCCTCGCGGGGGCGGGCTTTGCTTCGGGGCGCCGTCCCTAAGGCCGAGGCGATGACCCCCGAAGCAGAGATCAAGGAGCCGCTCGTTCTAGAGTTCCTTGGCCTCAAGGACGAATACTCGGAAAGCGCGCTCGAGGAGGCGCTGATCCACCACCTCGAGCACTTCCTGCTGGAGCTAGGCAATGACTTTACTTTCGTGGCCCGTCAGAAAAGCCTGCGCATCGGGAACGAGTGGTACCGCATCGACCTCCTCTTCTACCACCGCCGCCTGCGCTGCCTGGTGGTAGCCGACCTGAAGATCGGCAAGTTCACGCACGCCGACGCCGGCCAGATGAATCTCTACCTCAACTACGCTCGCGAGCACTGGACTCAGCCGGGCGAGAACCCGCCGGTGGGGCTGATCCTCTGCTCGCGAGGCGACGAAGCGGTAGCCCACTACGCCCTCGGCAATCTCGGCAACAAGGTCTTGGCCCGCGAGTACCGCTTGCTGCTGCCGCAGAAGCAGCGTCTGATCGCAGCTATGGAGAAGAGCCGCAAAGCCCTGCGGCTTCGCCGGGAGCGCGCTTGATCCTCTGCGCCGGTCTGGTCCCCGGCTCGATCAGCGGCCTTTACCAGCTCAACGGGCGCATCCCACCCGAAACGCTCGACGGCGATGTGCCGGTGGTGGTTCGTATCGGAGGACTCGCAACGCAGAACGGGGCGACCCCGGCCGTGAAAAGGTAGGGTAAGATGGTCAGGTGTGGATGTTCCTGTGGGCGCTTCTGATACCTGGCGGCGTTGAAGCGCTCGACTTCCATTACTTCGTGCAGAGCGTGGCGCCCATTTTCCTGCGCGCTCGCTCCGGTGCGGCCCGCTGCTACGATTGCCACTCTTTGGAGTCGAACCAATCCAGGCTGCGCCTGCAACCCCTGTCTCCGTCCGGCGTTTGGACGGCGGCCGACCTGCGCAAGAACTACGAAACTGTGCTGGCCCTAGTGGATCGCGCTGACCCGCCGAACAGCCGGCTTTTGCGGCATCCCCTGGCCCAGGAAGCTGGAGGCGACCCGTTTCACACCGGCGGCAAGTTCTGGACCACGCGCGACGATCCGGAGTGGCAGACGATCAAGCGATGGATTGAGCGGGCGAAAGCGAACAATAAGAATCCCTGATGGCAAAGGTACTGGTCTTAGGATCTCGAGGGCAGTTGGGAACCGAGCTGGTTCGCGAGTTGCGATCCCGCGGCCACCAGGTGGTGGGGCTGGGCCGGGAAGAGCTGGACATCACTCGCTCCGAGCTGGTGGAGCAGGCAATGCGGCTGCACCGCCCGGACTGGCTCATCAATGCCGCCGCCTACAACCCGGTGGACATTGCCGAGAAGGAACCCCTCGCCGCTATGCAGACCAACGGCCTGGCGGTGCGCCACATGGCCGTCTGCTGCCGCGATTCCGGGGCCACGCTGCTGCACTTCTCAACCGACCACGTCTTCGACGGAACCAGGACCACACCCTACACCGAGTACGACGTGCCGCGGCCGATCTCCGCCTATGGCGTCTCGAAGCTCGCCGGTGAGCTGTATGCCCAGGCCTACCTGGAGAAACTCTACGTCGTGCGCACGGCCGGTGTGTTTGGCCCCGCCGGCCGCCGCACCAACCGCGGCAACTTTGTCGAGCTGATGCTGCGCATGGCCGCCGAAGGCCGCGCGATCCGCGTGGTCGAGGACTACTACGCTTCGCCCACCTACGCCCCGCCCCTGGCCGCCCGCTCCGTGGACCTTCTGGAGAAAGCGCCGTTCGGCCTCTATCACATCGGCGGCGGCTGCGAGATCTCCTGGTACGCTTACGCCCTGACGATCTTTGCCGAGGCCGGCATTCACGCCGAAATCACGCCCACCAACCACCGGGAGTACGTCACCCCCGCCCGCCGCCCCCGTTACTCGGTCCTGTCCAACGCGAAGATGGAAGCAGCGGGCCTCGCCCCGATGCCGCCCCTCGCGCAAGCCCTGCGGGAATACCTCAAGAGCCGGTAACCCAATGCCTCAATTAGGCTTCGCGTAGTATCCCTGCCTCGCCTGCACTTTCAAGTCCTTGTTCTTGGGAGTGATCTTGATGCGGCGGAAACCCTCTCCGCCTCGCGCGGGCGTGTAGCCGATCGAATACTGGCTGCGCATCTCCTGCTGGATCTCGTCGTAGATCTCCTTCAGCGATTTCTTCTTGGTCACCTCGAAGACCTTGCCGCCGGTCTCCTCGCTCATTTTCTTGAGTGCCGACGCGTTGCCGAAGCCCCCGACCATCCCATAGCCGCCGGCCCGGTAGTAGAACGC
>JACQDI010000573.1 GCA_016201195.1 Acidobacteriota bacterium
ATCTGTTTTTCGGTAATCGGCGGAACCGCCAGGTTGTTGACCACCGTGCGGCCCAGCCCGGTCACCATGGCTGTCGCCTTTTCCGCCACCAGGGGTGAGCTGACGCGCCCAGTGAGCGAAACCGCGTTGGCGCTGACCATCACCTGGATGTTTTCGCCGGGGAACGTATTCTGGATCTGCTGCTGGATCTGCTGGGTGTTGGCGCCGACGTTGAGCGTAAACAGGTTCCGCTCACCGCTCTTGGACCAAATGACCAGGGTGGTGATCCCGGGGCCCTTGGCGTTGAGCAATACCTCTTTGGCGGAAACCGCGACGGCGTCGGCTACGTCCGGATTGGAGATGGAAATACGGGCAATCTCGTCGGGGTGATCCAGGATCACCGACTTGCCGACGGTCATGGTGATCTCTTCACTGCGTCCCGCGCCGGACTGGGGCTGGGCAGTGGCCGGGAAAGAGCCGGCAACGACGATCGCCAGCAGCGCCAGCGAAACAAGCCTCCAGGCCACGAAAGCCGGAGTGGGGGGATGGCTTCGCATGGTATCCTCTCACCGGCTTGCCCGATTCCGGGGGCCGGTCCGTTTTGTCAACAACTAGTTGTGCTCGCCCTCTTCGGACCGGACGGCTTCACCGCCCTGAACTGCTGGTCCGTATCTCCTCACTCATCCCGGCGGCGGAAGAACGCACAACCGTCGAGACGCAAAAATGGTTGATGGCGGCTAGTTCTGATCTTACCGCAAAACCGGCGAGAAGCCGCATAGGATTTTGCGTAGGCTGCGTCCCGCTTGCGCCGCAGGATGTCCGGACAATAGGCTCGCCGGCCAGATGTTGTGGTGTCCAAACAAAAGGCACACAAAATGTTGTGGCCCGTATCATGCCGCCTACACCTGCTCGCCTCGGTGTGCCGGGATCCGGACTGCCGCTGGCGCCTCGCAACCATGTGCTACTTCACCAGCGCCACCTGATCGATAGGCAACAGGTAATTCGGATCGAGAAACATGCCGATATGGCCCGTCCCGCCCAGCATCAGCCGCTAGCCTCAGCGCACCAGAGCTACCTGGCGAATGGATTGTTTCGCGGGATCCAGGTTCATGGTGATGTTGGGGGTCCCACCCAAGTCGAGTCGATCGACGATGATCTCGCCATCCACTGTGCCCGAGAGCGGAGTTCCATTGAAACTGAGCGACTGGTATGTGCCATCACCTGTTCCCCCGTTCCCTATGGAAGCCAGTGTGGTCGCTATCGTGTTGGTCAGGTATATGGTTCCGGTCACATTCCACGTTCCGCCTCCGCCAAGGCTGTGACCCTGCGTGGGAGCCCCGTGGTCCGCGAACAGCAGGATCTTCTTGTACGGACTGAGGGGGGCGGCGCCCAGGAGGAAGAGATCGCTTGCGTTAGCGTCGACCGTGAAGGTGCCGCCATTGGCCGAGAGAAAGAACAGGACGCCGCAACCAGTCGTCGCATCGGCGTTGTTGCAAGTCGGGTAGACGCCCTGGGTTACAGGGAAGTTTTGGGTCTGCCCGGTTGAATTCGAGTCAAAGTGGATGCCCCCGCTCTGGATGTAGTAAACGCCCGGCGTGAATATCAGGTAACCGGCGGCCTTCTTGATGCTGCTGAAAGTAAAACCGGGAGGGCCCGCCGAGGTATAGACGCCCGGCTTCAAGACCGTACAGCTCGTTACGGCCACGTTGGCAAGGTCCTTTGTGGGGCACGTAACGGCCTTCCCCGAAGCGTCCGTACACGCCGACGCGCCCGCAGGCTCCGTGCAGACGGCGGGGTTGGTTATCAGGCCTGTGGTGGTGGGCGCGAGAACATTGAGTAGCGGGTCGGTGATGGGGGAAGCCGTCTTGTACTTGCCAGCGGTCCCCGGATCAACGGGGGAGGGGTTACCGACAGGAGGAAGGGGGCGGCCCCAATTTCCGAAATCACCCCCTGTTCCGGTTACGCAGTTACCAGTGTCGAAGGGACCGGCCCTGCTCAGATCGATTATAGGGTTTCCGCTCCATGTGAACGACTTGCCGGGTTGGCAGGGAACGCTGCCGCCGCCACCCGGGATGGCAACACTCGAGCCAGTACCTGCGCAGGAATTTACCTGGATGCTTCTTTTGGGGCCTCCGCAGATAATTATTTTATCGGTGGTGCCGACCCCGTTTGTGGTGAGAGCGCCATTTTTCCCTGGCCCTCCGTCGCCCTTGGTGGGGTGCAGGACCAGGATTGGCACCGGAATGATGTTGGTTACGACTGCCGCAGTGGCCTGGGCGGTGACCGTTGACGTCCCGCCCCCCACGAATTTCATCAGGGTCGCCGGCACAGGCCGCATGATGGTCACACGGAGCAGTGGAACCGGATCTTGCACCGCTGTCGATAGCTGTACGCCCGGTTCCTGGGCAAATGCGTTGATAGTGTTCCAGAAATCCACATACACGGTATCGCCATTGGCCGGGTCGAGGCCGTTTTGCCGGGCGTAGTAGCACGGCGTGTGGTTGTCGTTAGAACCGCAATTGAGCCGCGCCGGGTTGGAGCCAGGGGTGGTGATATTGCCGAAGGTATTGTCGAAGGTGGCATTACTGGTATTTGTACCGTTGAAGAGGCTCATCATCGCGGCGAGGGCGGCCGCGTCAGCCGCGTTCTGCGCGAGTTGGCGTTGGGCATATAGCTGCGAGGCATCAATTGCCAGCCCAATGGCGCCGAACATAAACAAACTCAATGCCACCAGAGCCAATATGATGGCCTGTCCACTTTCTTTGGCGCTCTGTCTTTGGCGCTGCATAGTGAACACCTCAGTACGTAATGATCCCCTGACTGGTGCTACTCAGGGTAACGGTCAAAGGGAGGAGGACCCACGGGTCGTACGGGTACGTCACCGTCACCTTGACCGTCGATCCGACGCCGCCACCCACCCCAGTAACGGTACAGTTCAGGTTGGCCTTATTCAGGGCCGTCGCGAACGTCGTCAGCACGCCCGAAGCCCCGCATATGTCACCTGTGGTCGCCATGCCGTCGGCGCCGCCGGTGCAGCAGACCAGCGACCTGTCAATCCCATGGGTAATGGCATATCGAGCAGCGATGCGTGACGCGCTCGCTAAATCTGTATACACCAGGCCCATCCTGGCGAACTCGAAGACGGCAAACATTACCAGGAGCAACTGGAACGAGACGAGGGCGAACTCGACGAGCGACGAGCCGCGCCTGGCAGAAGAGTTGGATTTAATTCGAAGCATCACTTGAGCACCCTGTATACCGCTTGCCTGTGCACCACCAGATTGCTCGGCAAGGTCAAATAGAGGCCAAGGCCTGGAAACGAAAAGCCAAGCGGAATAAATGGGTCGTAGGTGTAAGTCACGTCCACCCAGGCCAGAGTGTAACTCCCTCCCTCCCCTGTGCTCGTGTCAGGGCTGGGATTGGTGAAGGAGCTGATGCCGCCGCTTGAGCAGCTCATCGCCCCCCCGCTGTTCGTGCAGATGTTGCAAACGGCGTCGGTGGATAGGTTCGCGTCATCGCTTGGGGTTAGCGTACAGGTGCGGACCTGAATACTGTTTCGGTTCGTCAAAGAAGACATGTCCTTACCTACAACGTCCGCCACCAGTTTGGCGTCCGCCGGGCTCCCTGTGTCGAGCGGTCCCGTCAGCGGGGGCAAGCCGGCGCCGTCGGCAGAATCGACGCCCGAGTACGCGACGGACGACATGATCATGTAATCGCCCGCCGCGCGGCTTCCATTTCCCACCGCAATCAAAGCGTAATACAACCCGGCGAAGTTCACGGTGTTTGCGATAAGGATGAACAGCAGCGGGATCACGAGGGCAAACTCCACGAGAGTGCTGCCCCTCCTTCCCCAAAAGCTTTGACGTATAAGACGAATCCTCATACTTCGCCTCGCACCTGCCCGCCGGCCAGAAATTTTTCAAATTCGCGGCGCTGATCCTGGTTCCCATAGAGGAACCGGACCCCCACGCCGTCTGTTCCGTGCCGCATGATTTTGGCCCGCATCTGGATGGCGGCCCGCGCGTCTCCGTTGATGTGCACGACGCGAAGATAGCTCGGATCGTATCGAAACGTCATGGTCACGATGGTGCCAGGGTACCACCGCTCCGCGGTGACGACATAGGCGCCGACCGCGGTCACGTCCCTCACCGGGAACTGGCGGGGCTCGCCGCCGTCTGAGCACGATGCAACTACAGGTATTACCATACGGCGCAACTCCCGCTGCTCAGACAAGTCACGAAACCACGTTTTCCAATGATCGATCCACATGGCACCAGCCGCCATGCCGCTCTGTCAAGTCCCTGTCGGCAAAACCTCGCTCGTCTGCCGCGCCTTCCAATGGACTTCCATTTCCGAGACCGGGCAAATCAGCAGCTCGTCGCCGACCTGCGTCTGCGACGTGTAAATCGTCCTCGACCGCAACTCGAGCACGCTGGCGCACTGCATCCGGACAGGGGCAATGCGGAAGGTGCCCAGGCTCTCGATCAAGTGAATCACCCGGTGGTCTTCGTCGAGGTAAATCACATCAAGGGGAAACAGCACACCGATGGTGTGGATCCCCTGCGACGGGACGACCCAGAGGCCCTCGTCAGACTTCAGAGCTCTTCTGCCCAGCAGCCCGATCAACCGCGACAGGTGGGTGTCGGCCACCTTCACGCCTAAGCTCAGGAACGATTGTCGGCTCTTGTTAAAAACGCAAACCCTTTCCACTTTTTTCGTCCGTCCATGCCTTGGTTAAGTTTTCTCATCACTTGGATGCAGCGTGCCCGGCCGCGGCAAGCCCACGCCCGCCACGGCCGCGCGCCAACGGCTTACCATCCTCGAACGCCGTTCCTACCGAACCTTCTTGCGCCGGCGTTGGATCAGGATGAAGAGCACGATCACGAATCCGATTCCCGCTACCAACCGAATCAGGTCAATGTTTCCCACGTCATCCTCCTTTCTGGCTGCACGCACTCCGCGCGTCTACAAAAGAAAATTGCGAAAGCCCTCCATAATGGCGATGAGGGACGGGCCCAGCACCACCACGAATAACGACGGAAAGATGCAAAACACAAGTGGAAAGACGAGCTTGACCGTGGTCTTGGCGGCCTGCTCCTCGGCCTGCTGGCGGCGCTTCGTGCGAAGGGTGTCGGAGTGAACTCGTAGGGCCTTCGAAATGCTGGTCCCAAACTGCTCGGTTTGAATGAGCAGGTTGACCAGGGCGCGCACGCTGTCCACGTCGGTCCGCGCCGCCAGGTTGCGCCACGCTTCGGCGCGCGGCCGGCCCGCGCGTTGCTCCAGGTTGACCAGGTTGAACTCCTCGGAAATCACAGGCTGGCTGAGGCGCAGCTCGTCGGCCACACGCAGCACGGCTTGATCCACCCCCAGGCCGGCTTCGATGCAAATCACCATCAGGTCCAGCGCTTCCGGCAGTCCCAACCGGATTTTGAGCTGCCGCGCCTTGATCCGGTTTCCCAGCCAGAAGTCCGGAAGCAGGAAGCCCAGGCCGAGGCTGAGTCCGTATACGAAAAACGGGCCGTATACATAAGTCTGGGTAACCGTTGCCAGCACTGCCAGCGCGATGGGGGCCACCACCTTCGCCCCGTAGAAAATGTTCACGTGCGAGTCCTTCCGGTATCCTGCCAATATCAGCCGTCTTTGGATGACCGAAACCTCTTCCGGACTCCGGGGCAGAATTCTCTGGAAGGGGTCAATGACCTTCGCGATCGAGGGATGCGAACGAGCGTGGAGGAACCTTTGAAGGAAGCTTTCCGCGCCCTCGGTCTGCGGCGACGCCACCAGGGCCAGCCTGGACACGAGGGCCCGGCGGTAGAAAAACAACAGGCTCCCGCTAACAACCAACAGAAAAACTGCTGCAAACGTAATCAATACCAGCGCCATAATCCACCCTCAAACCCGGACCTGTATGATCTTCCGGATAATCAGCCCGCCGAGCAGCGTCATGCCTGCGGCGACGTAGATCAGCTTCACGCCGGTCGGATGATGCCACAGTCGGCTCATGTGCTCCGGGTTGATCAGGTACAGCATGGTTCCCAGGGCCACCGGCAGCACGCTGAGGATCCAGCCGGTCAGCCGTCCCTGGGCGGTATACACCCGGATCTGCCGCTTCAGCCGAAAACGTTCCCGAATCACGTGGGCCACCTTTTCCAAGATTTCGGCCAGGTTGCCGCCGCTCTCCCTTTGGATCAGAACGGCGGTGATAATGATATGCACATCGTGTATGGGCATCCGGTGGGCCAGGTTCAGCATCGCTTCCCTCAGGTCCAGGCCGAAATTCTGTTCGTCGAAGCAGGTCCGGAACTCCGATGCGATCGGGTTCGGCATTTCCTTGGCCACCAGTTCGAACGAGGAGATGAGGCTGTGTCCCGCCCGGATGGCGCCGACCATCATGTCCAGGGCCTCCGGCAGTTTTTCCTCGAAGCTGGCGAACCGTTGAGCCCGCTTGTAGAGAACGTACAGAAAGGGGCTGCTCGCCGCCGCCGCGCCCATCCCCACCGCGAAGGGCCATGCCCGCGTGCGCCAATAGACCAGGAGACCAGCCGTCAGCGCCGCACCCAGGCTCGTCATGAACAGCCCGCCGACAGTCCATCGCAGATCGGTCTGCAACAACAGCCGCCGCAGCCTGGGGAACAGATCGAGCTGTCGCACCCACCGATCCATCCACGGGACCGAGCTCAAAAGCTCTTCCCGCAGAATGCTCAGATCTTCGTCGTCCGGCTGGCGCTTGGCAGCTTCCGAAAGCGAGTCCAGGCGGTCCAGAATCTGCCGCCGCTGCTGGCTACCGCCGCTCGTGGCCATCACGAACAGCACAACCGCTGCGAAGACAGCCAGAAATACCACCATTACGAGCAGCAACATGGTCTATGGCCCCCCTCCCATGGAGACATCTCAATGCACCTCCACCGAACGCTCAAATAACTCCTGGGGCAAGAAAATGCCCGATACGCGGATCCGCTCCAGGAATTTCGGACGAATCCGGCTCGGCTGGAACGTCCCCACGACCTTGCCGTCAGACCCGATGCCCCTTTTCGAAAAGGTGAAAATGTCCTGCATGCTGATCACGTCCTCATCCATGCCGGTAATCTCGGCGATGCTGACGACTTTGCGGGTGCCGTCGCTCATGCGCGAAAGCTGCAAGACGATGCCGATGGCGGCAGCCATCTGCTGGCGAACGGCCCGCTCGGGCAGGTTGAAATTGGCCATGGCCACCATGGACTCCAGCCGGGACAGGGCATCGCGGCAGCTATTGGCGTGAATCGTGGTCATCGATCCCTCGTGACCGGTGTTCATGGCCTGCAGCATATCGAAGGCTTCATCGCCGCGGACCTCGCCGATGATGATGCGATCCGGCCGCATGCGGAGGCTGTTGATCAAGAGCTGCCTTTGCCGGACAGCGCCCTGGCCCTCCACGTTAGGCGGGCGGGTTTCCAGGCGGACGACATTCTCCTGCTGGATCTGCAGCTCCGCCGCGTCCTCGATGGTGACCAGCCGCTCCTTGTCCGGAATATACTTGGAGAGCATATTGAGGAAAGTGGTTTTGCCGGCGCCGGTGCCGCCCGAAATCAGGATGCTGATGCGCGCCCGGACAGCCGCTTTCAGCACCTCCAGCATTTCCGGGGAAAGGGTTTGGCCCGCCAGCAATTCCTCCGCGGTCAAAGGCGACCGGCCGAAGCGGCGGATGGAAAGGGCCGGGCCATCCAAGGCCAGCGGCGGAATGATGGCGTTGACGCGCGACCCGTCCGTCAGTCTGGCATCCACCATGGGCGAGGACTCGTCGATCCGGCGTCCCACCTGCGCCACAATCCGGTCGATGATCTGGAGCAGGTGCTTGTCGTCGCGGAACCGCACGTTGACCTTTTCCAGTATGCCAGCCCGCTCGATGTAAACCAGGTCCTTTTTGTTAACCAGAATGTCGGAGATGGTGTGGTCTTTCAGCAGCGGCTCGAGTGGCCCCAGCCCGAAAACCTCATCCATCAGGTCGGCCAGCAGCCGTTCCTTCTCGGCGGCGCTCAAGGGGACCTTTTCCTTGGATACGATGTCCTGGATCACGACCGCCACAGCCTGCTTGGCCTTGCCATCGCGGACGGTGGACAGCTTCTCCAGATCGACCTTGGATAACAGGATGCGATGGACATCCGTCTTCAGTTGTTCAAAGTTCAGAGGCTCCATGGTTCCGTCTCTCGCAGTCAATATCCTGGCGCCCGACCGGGACCTCCGAGGCGTCCCGGTGGAGCGTTCAGAATAAACCCCACTTGCTCTTCTTCACCGGCAGCGCGGGCTTGCCACAGGCCTCGCGCGCCATCTGGTACACGGTTCTGGCGACCGGGGTATTCTGCAGCGCCAGCGGCACCCCAGTGTCCAGAGAGCGGCGGACGTTCAAATAGTCGTTCGGCACCTTCCACTTCAGCGGCAGATCCAGCACCTTGGTGATGCGGGCCTCGTCGATCTCGCTGTTGCGGGGATCATAGCGGTTGAGAACCACCTCCACCCGGCGTTCGCCAATGGCTGTTTCCTGGAGGTGCGAGGCCAACCTTTGCGCGTTGCGCAGGGAGGAGATCTCCGCCTGCGTCACCAGGTAAATCGCGTCCGCCATTTCGAAAACGACTTCACGACTTCCGCCGAGGCTCGGTCCGGCGTCCACGACCACGTACGGAAACTGGTCCCGCAAGATGTACAGAAGCTTTCCCAGATTGCCGTTGTGCACCAAAGGCGCGGGGATGCAGTGGTCGGGCGCCGCCAGCAGCGACACTCCGGTGCTGTGTTCCACCAGCAAGGTGCTGACGAAGTCCTGGTCCAGGCGCTCCGGATTGCGCAGAGCATCGGCGATGGTGAAGCTGGGGGTGAGTCCGAGGACCACCCCGAGATCACCGAGCTGGATGTTCAGGTCTACGAGGCTGACCTCCCGCGATGATTCCCTCTTCAGCGCAATGGCGAAATTGCTGGCCAGGGTGGTCACCCCGGATCCGCCTTTTGCTCCCCAGAACACCAGGATCTTGCCGCTGACTTTCTTCTGGCGATCCAGCTCCAGGCGTCGGGCGGAGGCGCGGATCACAGCCTCGGCCAGAACCGTGCTCGAAATCGGCTCGCTGAGGAACTCGCGCGCTCCGGCGCGCATACACTTCACCAGCAGTTCAGGATCCCGGTCCGACGAGTAAGCCATCACGGTGATCAAGCTGTTCCGGCTGCAAATATTCTCCACCAGATCGAGAGCGACTTCGGGGTCGCGATCCAGATCCACCACCACCACATCACAATCCGATTCGGTCAGCTTGGCCAGGTGATTGAAGTTGGGGTAGGCGCCCAGCTCGCCGGTAATGGCGACCTGCTGCTGCCGGAAGGCCACTCCTAGCACCCGCCGACGCTCTTCATCCGGACCTATGAGCACCACCGACAGAACCGATTTTGTCATGGGCCGCTGTTGGTAATCGTAAGTAGAGTTCACTGCCTCTTTTCCTCTGGAGAAACAGGAGCTCGGAGCTGCGCAGCGTCGACCGGGAGCTCCACTCTGGAGCGCACCTCCCCGCGAAGGATCTCGATCGAGGTAGTGGCCGGCGGCTGGGGAGGTGGCGGCGCCGCAACTACGACGGGCGGAGGCGGCGGCGTGCGCACTTTCTTCGCCGCGGGCGCCGGCTTCGGGACGCCTTCGCCGTACAAGGCGGCGCGGAGCACCATCGCCTTCTTTTCCGTCTGCAGCTTGTCCACGGGATTGCGGAGCACCAACTGGATGCGTCCTTCGGATGCCGCCAGGGTAACCTTGGCGGCATCCTCGGGCGTGCACAGCAGTGTCACCACGTTGACCGCCTCCGGTTTTCCCTGGGCGTCGGGATGGAACTTTTGGCCGGCCGCCAGCACCTGCACGTTCTCCAGGATGGTTTTGGTCAACGACTCACTTCCCTGCTGGGTGCGGCTGGGATTTCCGGTGAGCAGAACGTCCACACGAGTGCTCGGCCCGACGAAGCCGGCCACGGCGACCACATCGTCCACTCGGATCGATACTGCGCGCATCCCCTCCGGAATGACCGCTGCCATCCCGGCCCCGGCCCCAACCGGCGCCAGCTTCCCTTCCAAGATGGCCTCATCGCGAAACATGGGATACAGGATGGCCCGGCCCACGGCCTTCGACACGTCGGTGACCGCTCCTTGCGGGAGAGACCCTCCGGACCATTCCACCAGCTTTACGTCCTCCGCGGTGAGCTTCGATCCGAGCTCCAGGTCGCGCGCCAGCGCTACGACGCGGTAGGTAGAAGAAGCGGAGGCCCGGGCGCTCTGCTTCAGCTTGATTAATACCAGCATGCTGGCCGCCCCGGCGATGAGCAAGGCCACTACAAACATGGCGACAAGTCGCGATCGATTCATTTTGATTCTCCTCTCCAGCTCTCACTGCATATAAAACGAAAACATGGTCCCGACGGCAATGGCCAGGGCGTACGGCATCTTCAGGGCGGCCGGATTGTCCAAATTGACCGTTTCGTGGGGGCGAAATCCATTCTTGCCCAAGCCCGCGATCAGGTCGCCCGTCCCGTCGAGACATTTCGTCAGCGAGCGATGCCAAAGCGCGTACGCCACCGCTATGACTCCGCCGGCAATCGCTGTCACCACTAGCGCCGAAACCATTTGCGCCGGGCCGATCCAAGCTCCAACTGCGGCGCACAGCTTCAGATCGCCCAGGCCCATTCCCCGCAAGTAACAGAGCACGCCGGCCAGGGCCACAGCGGTGGCTACACCGGCCAGGCTCTCCCCGACCCCTGCCGGGCCTCGGGTCACCCCCCCGACCAGGATCCCGACCGCCAGGAATGGAACCACCAGCCAGTTCGGGATACGCCGGCTGCGAATGTCCGTGATCGCGGCTATCATCAGCACAGCAGCCGTGGGATAGAAGGCCGAATTCATTTGCTGCTCCGTGAAGGTCCGCGAAATGGAGCGGGGGATTCCTTCGCGAGCCTGCTATGTCGTGTAAGTGTTCAGCTTCTTGGCGATGTTGTTGAACGCCAAGTTGATGTTGGCCGCCACGTCGCTCATCCCTGCCGTAGCAGCCAGAGCGATCAACGCGACAACCAGGGCGTACTCGATCAAGTCCTGGCCGCGCTCGTCAAGCAGGTGTTGCCAAGTCAGATACAGCTTCGCGTAGAAGTTCCTCATTTAACCGTCCTCCCAATTAGAAGTGACTGCCTCCAGCAAGGAAAGGCGACAGGGAGGGCACCTCGATCCTTCGTTGTCCGAGGACCCGAATGCCCTCTCCTGGCGAACCCGCTACGTCGTGTAGGTGTTCAGCTTCTTGGCGATGTTGTTGAACGCCTGGTTGATGTTTTTCGCCACGTCGCTCATGCCTGCCGTAGCAGCCAGAGCGATCAACGCCACCACGAGAGCGTACTCGATCAGGTCCTGGCCGTTCTCGTCCCGCAGGCGCTGCAAAGTCAGGTACGTCTTGATAAAAAACTCGCGCATTTGCCTATCTCCTCTTGAACGCAATAGTCTTTCCCGAAAGGGAAAGCGCATGGGGGGTAAGCAATTCACCCTCCAAATGCTAAGGGAATCTACTTACTCGTTTGGGATCAACGCCTCAGCCGCACTAGGGCCAGCCCCCGAGGGCGGTACTGAATACAGAAGTATACAACTCTCAGGGGGAGGGGTGACTCTCGGTAGACGCCTGCATCGTCTAGGGGCCGGTCAAAGGGAACATGAAATGCAGGTCAGCCGTCGACCCGATGAGAAATTCGTGGCCCCCGACCCGTTCGCTGCGCAGAGCGCCTTTTGGGAAGGCCGCCTGTAAGTCCTGGAGATACTCTCGATAGCTGGGTTCATCGGGGAGGGGAAAAAGTACGAAATTCCGGAACTGTTTGTCCGGGAGGCGGTTCAATAGCTGGGTCTGACCCTGGTACATCGCAAAAACGCGCCGGCCGGCGGGCAGAGGGACTTCGGGGAATTGCACGGTCCAATAATCCGGAAGGTAGTAGCCAGCGTGGCGATAGCCCAGGAAGTGGGCGTCGAATGCTACGATCATCGTATCCTGGGGACTTCCGACCTGGCGCAGACTCTTCTGAATCCCTCTTAGCTCCGCCTCGAACTTCCTTACCGATCGATAAGAACAATAGAGTGGCAGGTAGAGGAAAGCGGCCATGTGAAGGGCCCCCACCGACGCCAGCACGGCCGTCTTTTGCCAGGCTCTCAGGGGAAGGTCGAGGCGCCAGGCGGCGGCGCGCGTCCCGAGCCACGCAAAGATGGGCGGCGAAGCGACCAGCAGATATCCACTGTTCACGAACTTCAAGTACACGAAAGTGAAAAACAGCAGGGACGGCGCGATCCAGACCCATGTAAAAAGCTTTTCTTCTCTGCGCAAACCCGTGTCTTTGGATTTGAGAAACAGAAGCGGCGCGGCGGCTCCGAAACAGAGCGCGAAGATTAAGGTGATCGTGGAAAGCCGCGTGACAGCCAGGGCAAAAGCGGCGCCGAAGCTCGAACTGAATACCGTTTGTGCGGCCGGAACCCTGCTCCACAGGTCGTATAAAGAGATGAAGTACCTCGCCAGCCCTCCGCTCGCCACCGCCATAGGAAGAAACCACGCCAGCACGCTGAGTCCAAGAGCCGCAATCCCCTGAAGAATCTTCCGCACAGCGGCTTTGCGCAGTGAGAGGAGCCAGAGAGGGCCGAGAAACAGGATCGAGGACTGGCGCAGGCCCATAGCGGCAGCCAGTGCGATAGCGCTCGGCACCAGGAATCCCGTCCTGCCCGTATAGGTTTGCCAACAGAGATACCCGACGAGCGCAGACAGCAGAGCGTCGAATATGTAAGTCAGCGCGACTGTGCCGTGAAACCAGCAGAGCGGGGAGAAAAGAAAGATCAGACCGGCGAAGAGTGCAGCCCGGCGCCCGAACCATAAGTCGGCGAGGGCATAGATCGCTACCACTGCTGCGCCGCTGGCCAGTATGCTCAAGGCGACCAAAGCCGTGTTGGCGTCATGAAGCACCGCCAGCAGGGGCCGACCCAAGCATATGTAAAGGAAATAGCCTGGGGGATGGGGCTGGTGGAGTTCGGGATCGAAGTGCAGCAGTCCGAGCGCGAAATTCACTGAATCAAGATCGTAAAGCAGATGACTGCGGAACAGAAAGCGGCTGGCGACAGCGGCGAAAGCCAAGAAGGCGCAGTCCAGGGCTGGGCGGGATTTCATGGCAGGCGGCTGCCCGCAATTCGGGGGCCACTTTTTGTGAGCCGTGAATCGCTTTGGATCGCAATCACCGGGGCAGATTATACAAAA
>JACQDI010000574.1 GCA_016201195.1 Acidobacteriota bacterium
TACACCTTGTCGCTGGGCCACATGGGAGACCTCACCTTGAACTCGTTTGCCTGGCTGCGCTGGCCGCTGGCGATGGCCGTCCTGGCCCTTGCCGCCGGCGCGCTGGCGGCGTGGTTCACCCGTCGCGGTCCCGTCGCCCCGCTCTGCCTTGCCGGAATGATGACCCTGCTCATCCATGCCGCGGACCAGGCCATGGGCGTGTTCGATCCCTACCTTTCCTCGCGGCCCCTCGCCGAAGCCCTGCTGCGCGCCCCGCAAGGCCAACTGGTCGTGGAGGGGCATTACTACCCGGCCTCGTCGCTGGTGTTTTACGCCAACCGCCCGGCCCTGCTGCTGCACGGCAAGGCGGACAACCTGGTCTACGGATCTGCCGCGCCCGGCGCGCCGCCGGTGTTTTTGGAAGACACCGACTTGGCCCGGCTGTGGAAAGCAGACCAGCGACTGTACCTGGTGGCGCCGCACGGCTCGCACCAACGCTTGCAGTCCCTGCTGGGGAATGTTTACACAGTGGCCGAAAGCGGCGGCAAGTGCCTGCTGAGCAACCGGCTATCGTGAGGCGCCGCCGGTTTTGGCGAGGGCGACCAAGGCCGGCTCCAGGCGCTGTATTTCAGTTTCCAGCGCCGCCAGCGCCTTGTCGATGCCCCTCCGGTCGCCGGCGCGTCCCATCTGCTCGAGGCGGGATGCAGCTTCGACCGCGGCCGTCGCGCCGAAGTTTTGCGCCGAGCCTTTCAACGTGTGAGCGGCCCGCTCCAACCCCGACCAGTTGCCGCCGGCCACCGCCCTCCGGATCTGGTCCAACAGCTTCGGGGTAGTCTCCAGAAATAGGCGACCTACTTCCTCCAGCAGTTGGGTGTCCCCACCCATCCGATCGAGCGCCGCCGCCAGGTTAAGAATCTCGCCATCCACCCTCCCCCTATCGGCCGCCGCAAGCAAATGTTGTAGGGCCGGGCGGCCAACCATGAGAGTGGGGAACAGCATGGTCTTGACTTGTAGGTCGAACCGAGGTCTGATCGAGGACGTTGCGGCCGCCGGCGTGCAGGTTTCTGGGGGGTCAAGTGCGACGAATAGCTCCGCCGCGCTTCATCGGTCTCCGCCGGGCGTTTACCCCTGGTCGGGCTCCGAGCCCGCAGGCGGTAGCGACTTGCGAACGTGCTGGCGCGCAACGAGGTCCAGGTAGGACCTGGATGTGCCGACCGACCGGTCGGCCTAAAACGGTGAAGGCAAATCGGCAATTGGAAGCGAAGTCATTATACTGTAGGCAGTTGCTGGTGACGGCCGCCGGGCCCCTTCCGGTTTAGGCCGCCCGGAAGCCGTTTTATACAGGTCTCGTTAAACAGGAGTTAGCCATGAGTCAGTTTTGCCCGCCCTGACAAGGGCGCGCAGCGCAACGTGCCCTGTCGCCACCCTTAACCTGTCGCAATCGGTCTAAAACCACGACTGCCTGACCGGCGGCACCGGCTTGCTCCGGGCTGTCGCTTTCCGCCAGTAAAGGCGACATTCCGGCCTTGATTGTTTCGGACGGCGCTGTGCTAGAGTAGCCGTCAAAGGAAGTGAATCATGTCCACCAAATCGAAGACCGTGGTAAGCATCACCTTATGGGCAGTGCTTTCGATTCGGCCCGGTGCAGGGCAAGTGGCGCCGGCCACAATAATCGAGATCGATGTTGAAAACCGCGTGAGGTATTTGAGAGACGTTATCGACCACTCCAGCCTCGCGACCGATCCGAATATCAAAGGTGCAGTCTTTGCAAGGAACTTCGCCATTGGAGTTACCATAGCTGACATTGTGGCGGTAAACGGCAAGCCGGCCAGGGGCGTACACGTGGATCGGGTCTCATTCATCAATCTCAGGACCAGCCCTACGCCCGGGCTCGGGCAGGCGATCGCAGACATCGCTTTTCCGGGTACCATCAGCGACATCACTTGGGAGATTTTGCAGCCCGACGGCACACCGGTGGGCACGATTATGGCTATGGGATTTGGCGGAGGTCCGCAGCCGCCGGGAGCACCCTTGACGGTAACGGGGAGTAATTTGACGATCGTTGGTGGGACCGGGGCCTTCCTCGGGGTCAGGGGGCAAGCGGGCTCGGTGCAAACCGATCCGCCTATTCGTAACGCATCCGCGACCGAAGACCCGGCCAACCGGCGAGTTCACGGAGGAGGCAAGTCCCGTATCGCACTGCATCTGATCCCTGCGTTTCGGCCAGAGATTGTGAATACCGCGGGAGGGCCAGCAGTAGCGCATTCCAGCGACTTCGCACTCGTCAGCACATCCAAACCAGCGGCAGCGGGGGAGGTTTTGTCCCTGTTTGCAACTGGCCTCGGGCCGACGCGCCCCGGTGTTGGTCCCGGTAAGCCGTTTCCTGCCAGTCCCCTGGCCGTAGTCAATTCGCCGGTCGAAGTACTTGTTAACGGGAAGCCAGCCGAGGTCCTTGCAGCCGTCGGTTTGCCCGGCGCGGTAGATGGCTACCAAGTCAACTTCAGGGTGCCGCCGGATACGGCGCGAGGGACGGCGACGATTCAAGTAACGGCGGCGTGGATTGCGGGGTCAGAGATGAAGATCGGCGTCCAGTAAACACGAGGCGAGGCCAAGCCAGGGTCCCACGCAGAGTTTTGGGTGGCTTCAGCGATGCGATGCCCGTCGGACTCGGACGGCGGTGCCAGGTGCTGCCGGCAACCGCAGCGCTGGCGCGTCATTCGGAGGTGGAGTGCATCTGTGGCTAACAGGGCGCTGCAAGCGACGGCCAAAAGCGGGCCGCGCCTGA